>DATLNE010000046.1 GCA_035536915.1 Acidimicrobiales bacterium | reverse complement strand
GTCGTTGGTGATCTCCCGCACCCGCACACGCTCGGCCACCGCATCCCTCCTCGCTCGACAGTCTGCCGAACGAGCAGTTCGCGCCTCGGAGCGCGATTCCTCCTACGTCAAGGGGCGAAGGTTTCCGGAAGGGGCACTAGTACTCGGTGATCGCCTGGACTTCTGTCATCAACTGCTTGTACTCCGGCGAGTTGGTGAGCGGCAGCAGCGACATGAGCTTGGCCATGTTGCCCGTCACCTTGATGCGCCCCTGCATGAAGGCGGCGTTGGCGTCGAGCTCGCCTTTCTGGATCTTCATGGCGTCCTCGTAGGTCTGCGTGAGCGTGACCTCCGGGTCGGGCATCTCGCCCAACTGGCTTTCCAGCAGCTTGCCGTTCTCGAGGACCCAGTAGTACTTGATGTCGCCCTCGGGCCCCCCGGTGATGACGTACTGCATGCGGGCCGAGGCGCCGGGGCGCTCCGGCTGGCTTTCGCCAAGCTTCTTCGACTCGTCGAGCCACTCTTGCGTGAGCCACTTGGGCATCGGTACAACCCCCTACACGTAGAACGGACGCTCGGGACTCTACTGGTTGACGGGTTCGCGGACCCCGGCGAACAAGTCGTCCTCGGGCAAGGTCGGCTCGTCGATGCTGCGGGCCAGGTGGTAGTCGTCGTACGGGTGGACGGTGCGGGCCACCTCGTGGGGCAGGCCGAACCAGAACGGCGAGTCGGGGTCGATCTGGGTGGCATGGGCCAACAACGCCTCGCGTCGCACGTCGGCGAACTCGGCGATGTCGATCGACGTGGTGATGCGGTCGTCCTGGTCGGGCCGCTCGAACCAGCGGTCGTCGAACGGCGACTTCAGCCCCAACTCGAGGAACTTCTCGTGCATGGCCACGAACCGCTTGCGCGACCAGAGCGTGTAGTACAGCTTCGACGGCTGCCACGGCTCCCCCGCCGCCGGGTACCGGGTCGGGTCGCCCGCGGCATCGAAGGCGGCCACCGAGATCTCGTGCACCCGGATGTGGTCGGGGTGGGGGTAGCCCTGGTGGTCGTCGTTGTAGGTGACGATCACCTGCGGCCGGGCTCGCCGCACCTCCGCCACCAGCCTGCCCACCGCCTCGTCGAAGTCGGCCTGGAAGAAGCACTCGGGGTTGGCGTTGGCCTCGCTCTCGGGCATGCCCGAGTCGCGGTAGCCGAGCAGGCGCACCTCGCCGTAGCCGATCACCTCGGCCGCCCGCAGCAACTCGGCCCGGCGCACTTCGTGGAGCCGCTCGCGCACCTCGGGCTTGTCCATGGCCGGGTTGAGGATGTCGCCCTCCTCGCCCCCGGTGCAGCACACCAACACGGTGCGCACCCCTTCGGCGGCGTACTTGGCCACCGTGCCCGCGCCCTTCGACGATTCGTCGTCGGGGTGGGCGTGCACGGTCAGGAGGCAGAGAGGATCGGCCATACGCCTGAACCTAACCGCCCCACCGGCTCCCCTCTTCCCGAGGAAGCTCGCCACCCCGGCGGTACCACCGCCCGGTCAAGGCCCCCGCGCCCAGCCCGGTGAGGACGGCGGCGGGGATGGCCACCTGGAACAGCCCCGTGCGCACGAGCGGCCGCGCCAGCCCCTGGTCGGGCTCCAACGCCCGGGCCAGGAAGAACAACGGCAGCGCCAACAGCCCCAGCACGGCCGCCGCCACCGCCCCGGCGATCACCATGCCGAGACCGATCGAGACGAGCAGCGGACGACGCACCCCACCAGGATGCCCGTCGTGGCGTGCCCGAGTCAGCGGCGAGGGCCGCGACCCCGTGACGGCGAGGCGTGGGCCGCCCGTACGCGGCCCTTGCCCACCGCCTTGGCTTTCCCCTTCGCCTCGGCGCTTGCCCGGCCCGGCTTGGCGTGGGCCACCACCACGCCGGCCGTCGGAGCAGCCACGGCAGCGGAAACGGGAGCCGGCGCGGCCGGCGCCGCGGCGGGCGCAGGGTTGGGCGCGGGACGGTCCGTCGCACGATGCGCGACCGCCTTCGCCACAGCCCGGGCCGCAGGCGCCACCGGTCCGAAGACCGCCGCTGCGGTCGCCGCCGCCACCACGGCGACCGGCTCGTCGACCACCGGCACCCCGCCGGACAACGGCGCCGCCACGTTGGGCAGACGCGGCGCCTTGTTATTGCCGCCCGCAATGGGCACGACGGTGATCAACGCCACCACGAGCACGGCGAAGCCCAGCAACGACACCGGGGAGCGCTCGCCCAGCCCCCGCCTGCCCCGCCGCACCGGCATGGGCGGCGACGGCTCGACCAGGCCTGTGCTCATCCCGCCGACGACCAACAACGGCCGGCGCTCGCCGATCTCGGCCAACGCCACCTGGGCCCGCAACTCCATCATGTGGGGGTCGATCTCGGGGTGCACCACGATGGCGATGCCTTCGTCGTGCACGGAGCAGTCGAGCACGCCGGGCAGATCGCGCAGTACCCGTTCGACCGACCCCGTCTCCATAGGAGGAATGGTACCGACTGCCCCCTCAAGACACCCGTTGGAAGCGGGCCACCGCCTCCACGTGCACGGTGTGGGGGAACAGGTCGAGCACCTCGACACCGGCCAACCGGTAGCCCGCTTCGGCCAACAAGGCCGCGTCGCGAGCCAGCGAGGCGGCGTCGCAGGCCACCAGCACGACCACCGGTGCGCCCGTCGCCGCCAGCACCCGCACCGCCCGCTTGCCCAACCCGGCCCGGGCCGGGTCGGCCACCACCAGGTCGGCGGGCACGGGCGACCACCGGTTCACGTCGCTGCGCACCACCACGGCGTCGAGGTCGGCGAGGTTCACCCCCGCGTCGCGCACCGCAGGCCCTGCGCTCTCCACCGCCACCACCCGTACGTCGTCTCGCCGCCCGGCCAGCGAGCCGCCCAACAGCCCCACGCCGGCATAGGCGTCGACCACCACGCCCCCGTCGACCAGCGCGTCGCCCGCGGCGCGCACCACGGCGTCGACCAACAACGACGCCGCCTGCGGGCCCGACTGGAAGAACGACGTGCCCGACACCCGCCAGCGCCGTCCGGCCACCGCCTCGGTCACCGCGGCGCGGCGGCCGACCATCACGTCGGGCGGGACGACCAACCCGCGCGCATCGTCGGGCCGGGGCACCACCAACCGCTCCCCCGTCGCCACGCTCGCCCGCACGATCACCTCGGCGGCGTCACCGAAGCGCCCCACCTGCAGCACCTCTTCCACCAACGGGTGCGCCACCACGCAGCCCTCCACCGCCACCAAGGAATGCGAGTGGTGCATGCGGTACGCAGCGCGCCCGTCGGCCACGGCCACCCGCACGGTCGTGCGATAGGCGCGGTCCCCCACGGAACGCACCGTCTCGCGCACCGGCGGGTTGGGCACCCGCCCGATGCGCTGCAATGCCTCCACCACCATCTGGCGCTTCAGCCGGTGCTGGGCCTCGGGCAGCACCCCCTGCCACGGGCAGCCGCCGCACCCCCGGCCCACTTCGATGCACGGGGCCTCCACCCGGTCGGGCGACGGCGACACCACCGACACCAACCGGGCCCGGGCGAAGTCGCGCCGCGACTCGGTCACCTCCACCCGCACGGTCTCGCCCGGCAAGGCGCCGGAGACGAACAGCACCCGGCCCGACGAGTCGCGCGCGATGGCGTCCCCCCCTACGGCAACACCGGTGGTCGTCACGTCCTCGTCGAGCATGACCGGCGAGGTTAGGTTTCCCGCATGGCCCCCGAGTTCGACGACGACACTGCACTCACGCGCCAAGGGGACACCTGGCACGCCAACGTCTCCAACCGCTGGCACATCGGCTCCGGCCCCAACGGCGGCTACATGGCGTCGTTCCCCTTGCGCGCCATGCTCGACATCAGCCCGTTCCCCGACCCGCTGTCGATGACGAGCCACTTCCTCCAGCGCCCGGCCTACGCCCCTGCCACCCTGCGAGCCACCGTCGTGCATGCCACCCGCGGCCACGCCTTCCTCCACGCGACCATGGAACAGGAGCACGGCACCGTCGTCACCGCCACGGCGGTCTTCGGCACCCACCGCCCTGGCGGCCCCGAGGTGGTCGACGGCGCCCCGCCCATCGACACAGCGCCCGACGACTGCCCGGTGCTGCCGGTGCCCGAGGGCATGCCGTTCGTGGAGCGCTTCACCTACCGGGTGCCCGCCGAACAGCAGGCAGCCTTTCTGTCGCCGGAGCCCGCCCCCGCCCATGTCTTCGGCTGGGTGCGACTGGCCGATCGCGACATCGACACCCTGGCCCTGCCGCTGGTCATGGACTCGTTCCCGCCCGCCGTGTTCGCCGCCTTCGGCCCCGGGCTGGCGCCGACCCTGGAGCTCACCGTGCACTTCCGGGCCAAGCCCACCACGCGCTGGCACCTGGCCGACTTCCGCACCCGTTTCCTGATGGGCGGCTACATGGAGGAGGACGGCGAGCTGTGGGACGAGGACGGCAGGCTGGTGGCCCAGAGCCGCCAGCTCGCACGGTTCACCGCGGCGCCCCAGGGATAGGTTCGCACCCATGCCGTCCGACGCCTTCGAGATGGTCAACCGCTATTTCGACGAGGCGGCCGGGCTCGTCGACCTCGAAGACGAGCTCTACGACGTGCTCAAGACGCCCTACCGCGAGATCGACGTGCAGATCCCGGTGCGGCGCGACTCCGGCGAACTGGTCGTGCTGCGCGGCTACCGGGTGCAGCACAACGGCGCCCGCGGGCCGTACAAGGGCGGCATGCGCTACCACCAGGACGTCGACCTCAACGAGGTGCGGGCGCTGGCGTCGCTGATGACGTGGAAGACCGCCCTCATGGACCTGCCCTTCGGCGGGGCCAAGGGCGGCGTGGGCGTCGACCCCTGCGACTACAGCGAGGACGAACTGGAAGCGCTGACCCGGCGCTTCACCCTGGCCATCAGCCACGTCATCGGCGTCAACCGCGACGTGCCTGCACCCGACGTCAACACCAACGCCCAGGTGATGGCGTGGATGATGGACGCCTACTCCAGCCGCTACGGCTACTCCCCGGCCATCGTCACCGGCAAGCCCGTCGACCTGGGCGGCGCGCCCGGCCGGGAGGCGGCTACCGGCCGCGGCGTGGTGTTCGTGCTCGAAGCGGGCGCCCGGCGGTGGGGCATCGATCTCAGCACCGCCCGCGTCGTCATCCAGGGCTTCGGCAACGTCGGCACATGGGTGGCCCGCGAGCTGCACGACCGTGGCGTGCGGGTCGTCGCCATCTCCGACCTGAGCGGCGGCGTCTTCAACGACCAAGGCATCGACATCCCTGCCGTCCTCGCCTTCGGCTCACAGCGGTCGCCCCTGCACGGCTCGGGCCTGGGCGACGACATCACCAACGAGGAGCTGCTGGCCCTGCGCTGCGACATCCTCGTGCCCGCCGCCCTGGGCGAGGTGATCCACGACGGCAACGTGCACGCGGTGGCCGCCCGCATGATCGTCGAGGGCGCCAACAACCCCACCACCCCGGAGGCCGACAAAGCGCTCGACGACATGGGCGTGGAGATCGTGCCCGACATCCTGGCCAACGCAGGCGGCGTCACCGGCTCCTATTTCGAGTGGGCGCAGAACATCCAGCAGTTCCGCTGGAAAGAGGACCGCTTCAACGCCGAGTTGAGCGACGCCATGACACGGGCCTTCGACGCCACCGCGGCGTTCGCCGAGGAGCACGACTGCTCCTTGCGCAAAGCGGCCTTCGCCATCGGCATCGAACGGGTGGCCCGCGCCTCCCGCCTGCGCGGGTACGTGTAGCGACGTGATCACCGTCGTGAGCTACGGGCCCGACGGCTCGCACGCCGAGCACGATCCTTCCGACATCTCGGAGGTGGTGGGCAAGGACGGCCGCCTGCTGTGGGTCGACCTCTCCGACGCCGACGACGCCGACTTCGTGTGCATCGCAGGCGAGTTCGACCTGCACCCCCTGGCCATGGAGGACGCCCGCAAGCACGGCCAGCGCCCCAAGCTCGAGCGCTACCCGACGCACGCCTTCGTCGTCGCCTACTCCGAGACCCTGTGCGAGGTCGACCTGTTCGTGGGCCCCGACTGGTTGGTCACGGTGCGGGGCCGCAACCCCGGCGGCGGCGCATGGGAGATCGCCCAGGCCCGAAGCCGCTTCGAGCGCACCCGCACCAACGGGCCGTCCGTGGGGCTGTTGCTCTACACCATCCTCGACGAACTGGTCGACGGCTACTTCCGGGCCGCCGATGCCGTGGAGGACGAGCTGGAGGAACTGGAGGAGCGCATCTTCGGCGACGACACGCCCGAAGAACGCGACATCCAGCAGGACCTGTTCGACGTGCGCCGCCGGCTGCTGCTGTTCCGCCGCGCCGTGGTACCGCTGCGCGAGGTGGTCAACGCCTTGCTGCGCCGCGAGGTGCGCTGGCTCGACGACACCGCGGTGCTGTTGCTGCAGGACGTCTACGACCACATCCTGCGGGTCATCGACACCATCGACAGCCAACGAGAGCTCATGGGCAACGCCGTCGACGCCCACCTGGCCATCATCTCCAACCGCATGAACCAGGTGATGAAGACGATGACCTCGTGGGGCGCCCTGCTGCTGGGTTCCACCCTCATCGCGGGCATCTACGGCATGAACTTCGAGCACATGCCCGAACTGCACTGGCGCTACGGCTACGCCGTGGCCATCGGCATGATGGTGTTCCTCACGGTGGCGGGCTACCTCGCCTTCCGCCGCCGCGACTGGCTCTGAGCTAGTCGCCGGCCTTGGGAAGGGTGAACGAGAAGCGGGCGCCTTGGCCGGGCGCCGCCTCCACGGCCACGTTGCCGCCCATCAGCCGCACGTACTCGCGCACCAGCGCCAAGCCGATGCCGCTGCCCCGGGTGGCGTTGAGCTGTGCGCCCACCGACCGCCAGAACGGCTCGAAGGCGCGGCTGGCCTCCTCGGCGGTCATGCCGATGCCCTTGTCGACCACCTCCACCCGCACCACCTCGGCCTCCTCGACGGCGCGCACTGTGACCGGGGCGTCGGGGCCTGCGTACTTGGCGGCGTTGGAGAGCAGGTTCGACAGGGTGCGCCGCAGCAGCACCGGATCGGCGCGCACTTCGAGGTGGCGCACCTCGCTCGTCACCGTGCGATCGGTGAACAGCGGGGCCAGCGCCTGCAGGGCTGTGTCGACCTCCACGGCCAAGTCGACGACGGCGGGCGTCGCCACCAGCCGCCCCGCTTCCAGCGCACCGAAGTCGAGCAGTTGCTCGACCAGCGAGCGCAGTTCTGTGGCGTTGTCGCGGATGGCGCCGATGCAGTCGTAGCGGGCGCGGTCGTCGAGGCGGTCCCAGTTGCCGAGCAGCGTCTCGGCGAAGCCGACCACGCACGTGAGCGGCGTGCGCAGCTCGTGCGACAGCGACATGACGAGGCTGCGACGAAGGTCGAGCGTCTCTTGCAGGCGGGCCACCAACGAGCGCTCCAGCTCCAGCCGGGCGGCATCGGCGAGGGCGGTGCCCGCGAAGGCGGCAAAGGTCTCGGCCAGCAGGAGCTCTTCGGCCAGGTACTGGCGGGGCAACTTCTCCCACACCGCCAGCGCGCCGAGGCGTTCGTCGCCGTGGCCGGGCAGGGGCACGATGAGCGAGCGGTCGTCGACGTGCGAGCGGAACCCACCGGCCCGCGGCGTCAGCACCGAGGCCACGCGAGCGGCCATGGTCGACGAGCCGTCGGCGTCACCCGCCAGCATCTCCACGCTGCCCTCGTCGTTGACGACGAACAATGCGGCAGACCCCGCTCGCAGGAGCTCGCGGGCGCCCCGCAGGATCTCCTCGTAGATGGAGGGCAGGTCGTCGGCGCAGTGCACGAGCACGGCCAGCCGTTGCAGTTCCTTGGCCCGGCGGGCCACGTCGTGGTTGCGCCACGCTCGCTCCAGCACGTGGGGCAGGCGGGCCACGTAATCGGTGTCCTTGACCACGTAGTCGACGGCGCCCAAGCGCATGGCCTCGACGGCCAAGCCCTCGGAACCCATGGCCGTGACCATGACCACCGACGCCGTGGTCTCGGCGGCCCGCATGGCCAACAACACGTCCATTCCGGTCATATCGGGCAGGCGGTAGTCGAGGAGCACGAGGTCGACGCCGTCGAGCAGCTCCAGGGCTTCCTTGCCCGAGGCGGCGAAACGGAGCTCGTGGCCGACGGGCGAGAGGGTGCGCTCGATGACGAAGCGGTGGTAGCCGTCGTCGTCGACCACGAGGATCGTCATCGGCGTCAGCCGAGTCGTCGCGGCGTTCACGGGCGCGAGCCGGCTACGGCGGGCACGGGATTGGCGACACAGGGCACAGCCGGCACGGGTTCCTCCTCGACGTACCAATCGGCAGCCGAGACGGCGGTGCGAGGAAAAGGTGCCGAGGAGTTCAGGAGCGAGCGGGCACGAGCTCGTCCTCGCCCGTCTCGTCGTCTTCCACCAGCAGGTAGCCGCACAGCTCGGCCAGCAGGCGGTGGCCCTCGTCGGGACCGGTGGCGATGAGCTCGTCGTCGGCCCGCACCACCACGTCGAAGCGGGGCCGGTAGAGGTAGCGGCCCCCTCGGCGGATGGCCAGCAGGTAGAAGCCGGTCTCCGTCTCCAGGGCCAGCGAGCGCAGTGAGCGCCCGTCGGCGGGCGACCCGGCAGCCACCGGCATGCGCACCACCACCTCGTCGGCGTCGCCCAAGGCGAGGGCGAGGATGGGGTGGAGCTCCTCGCGCTGCTCGATGAGCCACACCATCTGCTGGGCGGCGTCGCCGATCTCCTCGGCGGCCTGGCCCAGGTGCAGCAGCCCCCGCAGCGGCGAGGGGTCGATCTGGTCGGAGGCCGAGCGCAACACCCAGACCTCCAACCGCTCCTTCATGTCGTCGAGGCGGTCCTCCAGGTGGTTGACCTCGGCGGCCAAGCCCTGGTCGCGCATCACCAACGCCGAGTAGGCCAGGCCCACCGCCACCTCGGAGACGTTCTTCATCTCCACCAGCACGTCGACGGCCCGGTCGAGGTCGGAGAGCGCGGTGTCCTCGGGCGGCGTCGGGGGCTCGTACTCGGGGGCGCCCGCCAGGCGGCGCAACTCGGCGATACCCGCGGGCGCGCCCTGCAGGAACAGCACGTCGCCGGGGAGCAGGATCTCGTCGCCTGTCACGTCGGTCACCCACTCGCGCTCGCGGCGCACGGCGACCACCGACATGCCCACCTCGGTGGGCAGCTCCAGGTCGCCTAATGCGCGGTGGGCCATCTCCGAGCCCTCCCGCACGCGCACCCGGTGCGAGACCTCTTCGGCTCCCGCCAGGTCGGCCACCAGCGCCCGGGGGATGCCCAGGCGGCGGGTCACGATGCGGGAGATGTCGACCGCGGCGTTGCCCATGCGCTCGATGGCGCTCACCACCTGCAGCACCGACGCCATGGAATCGGCGTCGCGAGGCGAGCGGGCGGCCATCACGCAGATGGCGCGCATTTCGTGCACCAGCGAGGTGAGGCGGTCCTCCAAGGCGTCCACTTCGTCGGCCATGTCGCTGTCGCCGAAGTAGAGGGCCGCGTAGCCGAGGTCGATCATGAGCTCGGAGGTGTCCTTCGCCTCCGAGAGCATGGTCTTCAGATTTCGAGGTCGGTCGTCCATCGCAGTAGGGAGAAGTCTACGGCCCGAGGCCGACGACGACGATGGCCATGATCAGAGCGAAGGCGCCGAGCAGGTCCATCGACGACGTGACCAGCGGGATGCCGTGGTTGTCGGGGTCGAGGCCGAGGCGGAAGGTGGCCACCGCCCCGTAGTAGGCGATGAGCACGGCGAAGCAGGTGGCGACCATGCCGCCGAGCATGGAGATGGCCACCATGCGCCACGCGCCCGGCGACGCCAGGCCCACCACCGAGGCGGCCAGGTCGGCCGCCAGGGCCACCAGGAAGAACACCGGCACGGCGAAAGCGAAGATCAACAGGACGTCGCGCCGGGCCGCCCGCTGGGGCACGGCGTGGGGCTCGATGATGCCGAGGTGGAGCTTCGAGCTCAGGCGCGACGACAGGATGCCGCCCAGCGCCCCGGAGTCCTCCAGAAAGGGGGGGACGAGGACCAACAGTGCGGGGAAGGCGAGGAACGACTCCAAGCGCTTCTCGATGGTGAGCCCGGCCACCACGTCGACGGTGCCCGCCACCAGCAGCACAGGCACCGACTCGCGCATGATGCGGCGCAGCACGGGCAGTCCCGAGCGCAGGGCCGCGGCCAAAGCCACCAGGCAGACGACGACGAGGATGACGGCGAGTGACGGGGTGAAGGGGCCGAGGCCAACGAGGTAGGTGGCGAGGAACAGCGACGGCAGCGTCACCACGTCGCCTGCCGCGGTCACCAGTGGGGCGGCCACCGTGTCCATGTCCCAGCCGAAACGCACGGCGCCCGCGGCCACGCCCAGGGTGATGAGCAGCACCACGGCCGACGACATCGCCCCGCCGACCACCGAGATCACCACGAAGTCGGCGATGGAGATGGTGTCGGCCAGGCCGAAGCCCACGGCGACGACCTTGGCCAGCACGGCGAGGGCGACGGAGATCGACAGGGTCAGTGCAGTGGAGGCGAGGATGTTCTGCCCCACCACGGTGTCGCGCCGCCGCGACAGGCGGAAGGTGCCCGCGTGGATCGACGTGCCCAGGCGGCTGCCCAGGGCCCCGAAGACGTTGCCGCGCATGCCGATGGCGGCGGGCACGAGCACGAGGAGGCCGGGCAGGGCTTCGAGGGTGTGGGTGATGGCGCCGAGCGTCAGCCCGGCGAGCAGGTCACCGGCCGAGGAGACGAGGAGCGCGACAAGCCCCTGGACGGCGCCCGCGGCGTCCGGTCCCAGCACGGCGCGCAGGCGCGCACCAAGGCGAGGGGGCGACAGGCGCATGGGTACTCGGGGGCTCCGACGGGCGCTTCTGCATCGAGGGCATGCTACGTCGGGCTCACACCAGTGCGGCGATCTCCCGGGCCAGTTCCACGTCGGCGTCGGTGACGCCGCCTGCCGAGTGCGACCACTGCGTCAACGTGACGGTGTTCCAGTGGACGGCGATGTCGGGATGGTGGTTGCGCTGCTCGGCCAACTCGGCCACGGCGTTCACGAACACCATGGCCTCGGCGAAGTCGCGGCGCGTGACCTCCAGCACCAGCCGTCCGTCGCGCACCTCCCAGGACGTGCCTGCAACTGCGTCCCGCACCGCTTGCTCGTCGAGGGTACCCATGGCTCAGGACCGTAGTGCGGGAGGGCCGCACCACGGTCCTGATAGCCGAGGTCGTGGTGGCGTCGACGCAGCCCGGGCTAGTGCCGCGTCAGGCAACGTTTGCGCGCTTCACGAGCTCACGTAGCGCCTCGTCCCTGGCGTTGCGGTTCCGCCAGGCGATGTAGCGACGGATCATGCGGGCCTGGGCCTCGTGGCTGTCGTGGTCGGTTCCGTCGAG
>DATLNE010000045.1 GCA_035536915.1 Acidimicrobiales bacterium | reverse complement strand
GTCGTTGGTGATCTCCCGCACCCGCACACGCTCGGCCACCGCATCCCTCCTCGCTCGACAGTCTGCCGAACGAGCAGTTCGCGCCTCGGAGCGCGATTCCTCCTACGTCAAGGGGCGAAGGTTTCCGGAAGGGGCACTAGTCGGCGGCGGCGCCCGCCCAGGTGCGCATCTGGTCGAGGCTGCGAGCCAGCAGCCGCGACACCTGCATCTGGCTGAGGCCGATCTCGGAGGCGATCTCCGACTGGGTCATCTCGTGCACGAAGCGCAGCAGGACGATCCGCTGCTCGCGGTCAGGCAGCTTGGAGACCAGTTCTCCCAGCGCGTGGCGGTCTTCGGCCGCCGACATGCCCGGGTCGACAGCTCCCAGCGACATCGGCTCTTCGTCGTCGCGCAGGGGGGCATCGAGCGACACCAGGCGGTAGGCGTGGCGCACCTCGATGGCCTCGACCACGTCCTCGATCAACAGGCCGGTGTGGTCGGCGATCTCGGCGTAGGTGGGCGAGCGGCTGAGCTCGTGCGACAGCTCGTCGACGGCGGCCGCTACCGCCAGGTAGGACTCCTGCAGGCGCCGGGGCACCCGCAGGCGCCACGAATGGTCGCGGTAGTAGCGCTTGATCTCACCCCGCACGGTGGCCCAGGCGAACGTGGAGAACTCCACGCCGCGGGTGGCGTCGTAGCGCTCGAGGCCGCGCACGAGGGCGATCTGCACAACCTGTTCGAGGTCTTCACGCTCCTCCGGACGCCGGCAGAAGCGATTGATCATCGACTGGGCCAGGCCCTGGTAGCGGGACAGCAGTTCGTCGCGGAGGCCCGGCTCAGGTTGCTCCTGGTACCGGAGGTGGAGTTCGTGTAGCTCCCGTCGTGAAAGTACGACAGGTTTGGTCATCGACCTCATAGCCGCCGCAGCCCCGTCTTTCGTCGCCGTCTTGCCCCAACGACGACCACCGCCGATGAGGGCGGCTGGCTGCTCAACCAAATCGAACGTACCGCGACGCTTCGCTACGCAAACCGTCCTGCGGGGTACATCACGAGAATTCTTCTTTCGCCCGTCCAGAACCTGGTCCGGGCCGCCGTGCTACCGGCGGTGGTGAGCGGGCTGCCGTCCACCGTCGTGGCCGTCGTGCGGGGCGACGACCTGCTGGCGTCGAGCCGGGCGGCGGGCACGTTGCTGGGCAAGCCGTCGTTGGTGCGGGCGTTGGTTGCCCACGTCGGCCTGTCGCTGGGATGGACCGCCGTGCTGGGCGCGGTGCTGCCTCGGCGGCGGCGGCTGTTGTGGGGCGCGGCGGCCAGCGTGGGCATCGCCGCAATCGACCTGGGCGTAGTGGGGCGGCGGTTCCCGGCCGTGCGAGCGCTGCCGCAGGTGCCCCAGTACCTCGACCACGTCGCCTTCGGCGTGGCCGTGGCACTGACGACCGCTAACGAACGGTGAAGCCGTTGTCGCCCTGCGGTTCCTCCACGTAGACCTCGACGGCAGTGACGGTGGCCCACGGCGGCCCGCTGCGGCACCAGTCGACCATGGCCTCGACGGCGGCGGGCTCGCCCTCGAAGACGGCCTCCACGCGGCCGCCTTCGAGGTTGCGCACCCAGCCGTTGACATGGGTGGCCTGGCGGCGGCACGACTCGCGGAAGCCGACGCCCTGCACCCGGCCGTCGACGACGACCCTGCGGCGGATCACTACAGGTTGGCCGTCGCCTCCTCCAAGAGGTGGGCGAACTTCTCCTGGGCAGCGGTCCGGCGGGTGGGCACGTGCTCGGTGGGCACCTCGGTGGGCGTGTACTTCTTGAGGGCCGAGCGGGCCACCGTCACCCGGTGCACCTCGTCGGGGCCGTCGTAGATGCGGGCGGCGCGGGCCATGCGGTACATCGACTCCAGCGGCAGATCGGTGGAGAAGCCCAGCGAGCCGTGCACCTGGATGGCCCGGTCGATGACGTTGTAGAGGACCTGGGCGCCGAAGTACTTGATCATGGCGATCTCGACACGGGCAGCGGGGGCGCCGACCTTGTCCATCTTCCAGGCGGCATGCAGGGTCATGAGCCGGGCAGCCGACATCTCGGCCATGGAGTCGGCCACCCAGTTCTGCACGGTCTGCTTCTCGGCCAGGGTGGAGCCGTGGGCGTAGCGGGAGACGGCTCGCTCGCACAGCATGTCGAAGGCCCGCTTCGACTGGCCCAGCCAGCGCATGCAGTGGTGGATGCGGCCCGGGCCCAGGCGCTTCTGGGCCAGGACGAAGCCCTCGCCCTCGTTGCCCACCAGGTTCTCGTAGGGCACCCGCACGTCTGTGTAGGTGATCTCGGAGTGGCCGCCGTAGACGCCGAAGTGGGGCTCGGGGTGCTCCATGGTGGGGATGTCGCGCAGGATGTTCACGCCCGGCGCGTCGGCGGGCACGATGATCTGGCTGATGCCCTGGTAGGGGTGCACGTCGGGGTTGGTGACCGCCATGACGATGAGGATGTCGGCGATCGACCCGTTGGTCGTGAACCACTTGTGGCCGTTGATCACCCACTCGTCGCCGTCGCGCACGGCGGTGGTCTTGATGAGCGTGGGGTCGGCGCCCGCGCCGGGCTCGGTCATCGAAAAGGCGCTGCGGATCTTGCCTTCGAGCAGGGGCTCGAGCCACTTCGTGCGATGGTCGTGGCGGCCGCTGGAGGCGATGCCGTGGGCGATGATCTCGGCGTTGCCCGAGTCGGGGGCGTTGTTGCCGAACACCAGCGGGGCGTTCACCGACTGTCCGAGGATCTCGTGCATGAGGCCGAGCTTCACCTGGCCGAAGCCCATGCCACCGAGCTCGGGGTCGAGGTGGGCCGCCCACAGTCCCTGGCGCTTGACCTCTTCCTGCAGCGGTCGCACCGCCTGCACCAAGGTGTCGCGGTCGAGGCCCAACGTCTCCAGCGGGAAGACCTCCTCCCGCACGAAGTCCCGCATCCACTGCAGCTTCGCCTCGAACTCCGGCTCCGTCTCGAAATCCCATGCCATGGAAGCGAGGCTAGCTGCGCGACATGGCCAGCAGCCTCTCCACGGGGTCGAGGTCGAAGGGGTGGCCGCGGCCGAGGATGAGGTGGGTGGCGCCCGCTTCGAGGTAGGCCTCGACGTGGTCGAGTTCGTCCACGCTGTTGAACGCCACCGTGCGTTCGACGGCCGCGGGGTCGCGGCCGACCTTGGCGCACCAGTCGTCGAGGATGCGGTTCTTCTCGGCGTAGCGGTCGGGCGGGCCGAAGCTGTTCCAGGCATCGGCGTGCTCGGCCACCAGGCGCAGGGTGACCTTTTCGCCGCCCCCGCCGATGAGGATGGGCAGGGGGCCGAGGGGCGGCGGGTTGAGCTTGGGCAGGCGGGCCTTGATGCGCTGCAGCGAGGCCTCCAGGTCCTTGAGGCGGCTGGGGCCGGTGCCGAACTCGTAGCCGTACTCCTGGTAGTCGCGCTCGAACCAGCCTGCGCCCAGGCCGAGGATCAGGCGGCCGCCGCTGAGGTGGTCGACGGTGCGGGCCATGTCGGCCAGCAGCTCGGGGTTGCGGTAGCTGTTGCAGGTGACGAGCATCCCGAAGCGGGCCTGGGCGGTGTCGACGGCCATGGCCGCCAGCAGCGACCACCCCTCGAAGTGGGCGCCGTCGGGGTCGCCGTACAGCGGGTAGAAGTGGTCCCACGTCCAGATGGAGTCGACGCCCATGCGGTCGGCCGCCTGCCATGCGGCTCGAAGGTCCTCCATCGACGAGTGCTGCGGGTGAAGTTGCACACCTACCTTGAACCTGGCCATGTGCGGGACCCTACCCATGGGTAGCGTGGCCGACGTGGGGTCGTCGTTCGTGGAGTTCGTGCAGGACCAGTTGCCCGACGTCGTGGTCCGGGCCATGTTCGGGGGCCACGGGCTGTACCTCGACGGGGTGTTCTTCGCCATCGCCTACGACGGGCGGCTGTACCTGAAGACCGACTCGACCACGGTGGGGGCGTTCGTGGCTGCGGGCATGGGGCCGTTCACGCCGCCGCGGGGCCACGGGCCGAAGTCGTACTACGAGGTGCCCCCCGAGGTGCTCGACGACCGCGAGACGCTGCGGGCCTGGGCCCAGGCGGCCGTCGAGGTCGCCCGCTCGTAGCCCTCGCCGCGGCCTCGCCCGCGAAAACTGTCTCACCCTCCTCGTCATAGTGGCGCTCGCACCTCGCAGCTTCCCCTTGCGAAAACCGGCCCCTCGTTTTCCGGAGGTTGCGACATGCCGCGCCCGTCCTCGTCTTCGTCTTCGTCCTCGTCTTCGTCTTCGTCGTCGCTGTCGGCCCGCGCCCACGGCCTGCTCGCCCCACCGATCGCCGTGGAGCTGGCCACCGCAGGCGCCGCCGAGCAACGCCCGAGCCTGGTGGTGCTCCTGGTCGACGACGACGGGTTGCTCATCGCCGTGCGCGACCTCGACCTCGGCCCCACCGACCTGCCCGACGCCTGCACCACGCTCGTCACCCTGTCGCCGCCACAAGGACCGGCGGCCGCCGTGGTGGTGTCGCTCGACCCGGGGTCGGGGGCGGAGCCGCCCGCCGCCGCCGAGCACGCCTGGCACGAGGCCCGGCGGCGGCTCGAGGCCCACGACGTGGCCCTGCTCGACTGGCTGCTGGTGGCGGGCGACGAGGTGGCCTCGGTGCCCGCCCGGTTCGGGGAGCCGACGCCGTGGTGAGCGGCTGCCGGTCTCGGCGGGCGTCAGCGGAAGTCGCGGGAGCGCCCGCCCCGCAGCGACAGCGGCAGTGGCTCCAGGCGCTCCGCCACCACGTTCAGCACGCCCTCCACCTTCTCCAAGCGGCCGCGCACCAACAACGCAGGCGCCGAGCGGGCCACCCGACGGTGGCGGGCCCACACGCCCTTCGAGCAGATGACGTTGACGAGGCCGGTCTCGTCCTCCAGGTTGAGGAACGTGGTGCCCGACGCGGTGGCGGGCCGCTGTCGGTGGGTCACCACCCCGCCCACCAGCACCCGCTCCCCCGCGACGACCTCGACGAGGCCGCGGGCAGTCACCACGCCGAGCTCGTCGAGGCGCTCCCGCACGAACTCGGTGGGCGACGACGTCGGCGACAACCCGGTCGCCCACAGGTCGGCCGCCGCCTCCTCCACCTCGTTCATGCCCGGCAGCGTGGGCGCCCGCGCGCCGGTGACGACGCCGGGCAGCCGCCCGGGGCGGGCCTGCACGACGGCGCCCGCCGCCCACAGCGCGCCTCGACGGTCGAGGTCGAAGCAGCCGAACGCGCCCGCGGTCGCCAACGCCTCCACCTGTGGCTGGGTCAGCCCGCAGCGCCGGGCCACGTCCTCCATCGACGCATAGGGCCGGCCGGCCTCGATCGCCTTCGCCAGGTCCTTGCCGATGGTGCGCACGTACTCCAGCCCCAAGCGCACGGCGTGGTCGGGCTCCAGGTGGGCCTTGGCCCGGCTGACGTTGACGTCGGGGCCGCGCACGACCACGCCGTGGCGGCGGGCGTCGGCCACCAGGGTCTGGGGGGCCCAGAACCCCATGGGCTGGGCGTTGAGCAGCGCGGCGAGGAAGGCGTCGGGCCAGTGGTACTTGAGGTAGGCGCTGGCGTAGACGAGGTAGGCGAAGCTCACCGAGTGGCTCTCGGGGAAGCCGTAGTTGGCGAAGGCCACGAGCTTGTCGTAGACGGCATCGGCGACCTCGCCCGTGATGCCCCGCTCGGCCATGCCCTCGTACAGCCGCGCCTTGAGCTGCTCCATGCGCTCCACGCTGCGCTTCGAGCCCATGGCCTGGCGCAACTGGTCGGCCTCCGCGGGCGTGAACCCGGCCACGTCGATGGCCATCTGCATGAGCTGCTCTTGGAACAAGGGCACGCCGAGGGTCTTGGCCAGGCTGCGTTCGAGCAGCGGGTGCAGGTAGGTGACGGGCTCCACCCCGTTGCGCCTGCGGATGTAGGGGTGCACCGACCCGCCCTGGATGGGGCCGGGCCGGATGAGGGCGACCTCCACCACGAGGTCGTAGAACCGGCGCGGCCGCAATCGGGGCAGCGTGGCCATCTGGGCTCGGCTCTCGACCTGGAACACACCTATGGAGTCGGCCTCGCAGAGCATGTCGTAGACCTCGTCCTCCTGGGGGATGGTGGCCAGGTCGACGTCGATGCCGTGGTGCGCGCCCACGATGTCGACGGCGTCGTGTACCACCGACAACATGCCGAGGCCCAACAGGTCGAACTTCACCAGCCCCACTGCGGCGCAGTCGTCCTTGTCCCACTGGAGCACGGTGCGCCCGGGCATGCGCCCCCACTCGACCGGGCACACCTCGACGACCGGCCGGTCGCAGATGACCATGCCGCCCGAGTGGATGCCGAGGTGCCGCGGGAAGTGCTGCAACTCCCCCGCCATCTCCAGCACCTGCTGCGGGATGTCGTGGTCGGGCAACGCCGCGGTGGCCGACAGCGGCCCCCACGCGTCCACCTGCTTCGACCAGGCGTCCTGCTGGCCCGGAGCAAAGCCCAGCGCCTTGGCCATGTCGCGCACCGCCGACTTCGGGCGGTACGTGATCACGTTCGCCACCTGTGCGGCGTTCTGGCGGCCGTACCGTTCGTAGACGTACTGGATCGCCTCCTCGCGGCGTTCGCTCTCGATGTCGACGTCGATGTCGGGCGGCCCGTCGCGCTCGGGCGACAGGAACCGCTCGAAGAGCAGGCCCAGCGCCACGGCGTCGGCGTTGGTGATGCCGAGGGCGTAGCAGACGGCCGAGTTGGCGGCCGAGCCCCGGCCTTGGCAGTAGATGTTCGACCGGCGGCAGAACTCGGTGATGTCCCACACGATGAGGAAGTAGCCGGCGAAGCCGAGGCGCTCGATCATGTCGAGCTCGTAGGCGATCTGCCGGTAGGCGCCGGGCACCCGCTCGCGGTCGGGCGGCCCGTACCGCCGCTCGGCCCCCTGCCGGGTCAGCTCGCGCAACCAGCTCATCTCGGTGTGCCCGGGCGGCACGGGGAAGTCGGGCAGCTTGGGCGCCACCAGCCGCAGGTCGAACGCGCACGCCCGGCCGATGGCGGCGGCCCGCTCGACCACGCCGGGGTACCGGGCGAAGCGGCGGGCCTGCTCGCCCCCGCTGCGCAGGTGGGCCGACGCCGCAGGCGGCAGCCAACCGTCGATGTCGTCGAGCGAACGGCGGGCGCGCACGGCGGCCAGCGCGGTGGCCAGGCGGCGCCGGGCCGGGACGGCGTAGTGGACGTTGTTGGTGGCGACGACGTCGACCCCCAGCCGAATCGCCAGCGCCGCAAGCGCATCGTTGCGTGCGGCGTCAAGCGGATCACCGTGGTCCCACAGTTCGACGGCGACGTTCTCCCGCCCGAAGACGGCCACCAGGTCGCTGAGCTTGCGGGCCGCCGCTTGGGGCCCGTCGCTCGCCAACGCCGAGGCCACCAGCCCTTTGCGGCACCCCGAGAGCACCTGCCAATGGCCGCCGTGGGCCTCGGCCAGCGCGGCCAGGTGGAACCGCGGCCGCCCCTTCTCGCCGCCTGCCAGCTGGGCGTCGCTGATGGCCCGGCACAGCCGGGCGTAGCCCTCGGGGTCGCGTGCGAGGACGACGACGTGATGGCCTTCGGGATCGGCTGCGCCGTTCTGGGGAGCGGTGAGGCCGATGCTGAGCTCGGCCCCGAACACGGTGCGCAGCCCGACGGCGCCGGCTGCTTCGGCGAAGCGCACGGCGCCGTACATGCCGTCGTGGTCGGTGAGGGCGAGGGCCTCCAAGCCCAGCCGGGCTGCCTCCTCGGCCAGCTCCTCGGGGTGCGACGCACCGTCGAGGAAGCTGAAGTTGGAGTGGCAGTGCAGCTCGGCGTACGGCGTGCGCTGCGGCGCCTGCGGTGCGGGGCGGGGCTCGGGCGGCGGCTGGTACGGCTGGCGCTTGCGCGACCACGCCGGGCTGTCGCCGCCGTTCGCCGATCCCGGTTGGTTGCGCGGGCGGCCGTCCGACAACCGTCGTTCCAGCTCGTGCCACGGAAGGCCCGGGTTGTTGAAGCCCACGGTCGCAGGCTACGAACATACGTTCGATACCTTCCGAGTGCCACCACATCCATAGCAACTGCGGATTGTCCTGGGCCGCCTGCCGGGTACGCCTCCCGCCATGGCACGGCAGAAGAAGCAGGGCGGCGGCGTCGAGGGCGTGCTCGCCCCCGTCGCCTCCCTCGCCGTCATCACCGGCGCCGTGGTCCATTCGGTCCTCGAGCGCCGCCGGCGTGAGGCCGACGCCGGCCCCGAGTTGGGCTACCAACCGCCCGAGCCGGCGGGCAGTGCCCGACGATGCCGGGCGCGGCAGGCACGCGGCAGCCGTACCCGACCTCTGGCGTTTTCGCCGCCCGCCGCAACGGGTAGCTCCGCGCCTATGACTTCCCAGGGGATCACCGGCGCGCGGGCCGACGCCGTGGAGATGTTGACGTCCGACCACCGCCAGATGGACCAGACCTTCCGCCAGCTGCAGCTGGCGGCGACCACCGACGCCGTCGAGAACCAACGCCACCTCGCCCAGCACTTGATCAAGTTGCTGTCGGTGCATGCCGCCGTGGAGGAGCATGTGCTCTACCCGGCGATGCGCAGCGCCCTCGACGACGGCGACCGGGTCGTCGAGGAAAGCCTGGCCGAGCACGGCGAGCTCAAGCGCCTGCTGGCCGACCTCGACGGCAAGCAGCCGTCCGAGCACGGCTTCCTGGCCGGCTTCGAAGCGGTGATGGACATCGTGCGCCGCCACGCCGCCGACGAAGAACAGTCGCTGTTCCCGGCGCTGCGCGAGCGCCTGGGCACCGAGCGCTTGCACGAGCTGGGCGACGCCATGGAACGCGCCCGCTCGGTGGCGCCGACCCGGCCGCACCCCCATGCGCCGGACCGTCCGCCCGCCAACATCGTGGCCGGCGCCTTGGCGGGCCTCACCGACCGGGCGCGCCACATGGTGCGCGACGTCCGGGCCTGCCGCACGTCCGACTAACGGACGACGACGACCCCCGACGCCGCCGACCGCAGGCGGAGCGAGAACACGGCGCCGCCGTCTTCGCCCGCCGCCACGTCCAGCGTCCCCTGCATGGCATGGGCGAGTTCGCGAGCGATGTAGAGGCCGAGGCCGGTGCCCGCTTGGCGCCGGTCCTGGTCGAGCCGCTCGAAGCGGTCGAAGATGCGCCGAGCTTCGGAGGCCGGGATGCCAGGGCCGTGGTCGACGACGGCGACCTCCACGACCTCGGCATCGGCCCCGACACGGACTTCGATCGGCATGAGCTCCGGCGTGTACTTCACCGCGTTCGACAGCAGGTTGGCCACGATCTGTTCGAGCCACAGCTCACTGCCCTTGGCCGTGACCGCCCCCTCGGCCACGACGGTGATGCGACGGCTGGGGAACGCGGTGCGAAAGTCGTGCACCACCTGGGACACGACCGGCACCACGGGGACGGGCGCGTCGCGTACGTCGACCACGTGGCTCTCCACCCGTGACGCCTCCAACAGGTTCACGATCAGCTGCTCCAACCGCTGCGCCGAGCGCAGGATCGACTCGGCCGCCGTGTGACGGGCGTCCTCGTCGAGGCGCTCACCGCCGTCGAGCAGCAGGTTGGCAAACCCCTTGATCGGCGTCAGCGGCGTGCGCAACTCGTGCGACACGGTGGCCACGAAGTCTTCCTTGAGGCGCTCCACCTCGTGGATGCGGGTGACGTCGCGGGCCATCACCACGAGTACGCCAAGGCGGTCGTCCTTCGGCGGCACTCGCGAGTAGCTGCACGACAACCACCGCGTCGAGCCGTCGGCGGTCACGACCTGGACATCGCTCGGCAGCTCATCGCCGGCCGCCCACCGCTCCAGCAACACGTCGCGGCCCTGTGCGTCCTTGGCCCGCAGCACGCCCGCGTGGGCGCTGCCGACGATCGACGCCCCCGGGTACCCGGTGATCGCTTCCAGGCCCGGGTTCCAGGTCTGGATCACGCCGTCGGCATCGACGGCGAGGATGCCGTCGGAGGTGTTGTCGACCACGGTGAACAGCTTGCGCCGTTCCTCGAGGATCGAATCGAGCAACTCCGCCTTGTGCAGCGCCCCTCCGACCTCGGCGGCCAACGCGCCGAGTACGGCAACCTCGCCGTCGCCGAAGCCCTCGGTGCCGCCGCGGCCGAAGACCCGAAGCGTGCCGAGCACGCGCTCGCCTGTGGTGACCGGCACCTCGATGCAGTCGCCACTGGGCGCCCCATCGGCGGGGGCGCAGTGCACGGCCGCGGTCGTGCGCAGCTCGACGGCGTCGGCCTCGAAGCCCGACCGGACCTCGGCAAGGAAGGCGGGGATCCCGTCGCGGGGATCGATGGGCTCGGCCAGCACATGGGTGGCCTGCTGGAGGCACGCCAGTCGGATGCGGTCGGTGCGGGCAGTGGCGAAGCCGCGGCTGGCCCAGTGGAGCATGACGAGGGGCACCACGAAGAACGGCAGCGCCCAAGCGCTCGTCATGTAGGAGATGGCGAACAACCCGCCGAAGCCCGTGTTGACGACCCAGCCGCCGACCCAGCCGGGCAGGATTACCGGCCGCAGCCCCGCGAACGTCTGGCGCCACGTGTGGCCGTTCACCAGGCGGATGACGTTGCCGAAGGCCAGCTGGTTGCACAGTGACACGACCAGCAATGCGCACACCAAGGCGATGATGTCGTAGCCGACCAGCCCGTGCTGGTGCTCCCCCGCTGCACTGTGGCGCATGGCGGTGAACACGACGCTCCCGGCGCCCGCGGCGGCCATCCAGTTGGCCACGTTGAACAACGTCTTGCGCGGCGGGTTGCGCCGCATCACCGAGGCCCCCACTTGGGCGACGGCGACCGTCAGCATCACCACCGGCGTCGGCAGGGCCACCAGCGCCGGTGCCAGCGCCGCCTCGAACAGGTTGAGGGCGTCGACCTCGCCCCGGTACACGAAGCGCACGAGCAGGTACTCGGCGGCGCCGAGCAGCAAGGTGAAGGGCACGACCGCCCACCACGTGGCCGCATGGTCGAGGCCGTAGTGGTGAAAGCTCAGCGCCCCCACAGCAGCGGCGGCGGCGAACAGGCCGACGGTGAAAACGGCGACGGGGTCGCGGCGACTCACTCCCAGCCGCCGTACCAACTGGAGCCGTACCAGGAGCTGCCGTACCAACTCGACCCGTACCACGACGACCCGTACCAACTGGAGCCGTACCAACTCGACCCGTACCAGGAGCTGCCGTACCAACTGGAGCCGTACCACGACGACCCGTACCAGGAGCTGCCGTACCAGCTGGAGCCGTACCAGGACGACCCGTACCAGGACGAGCCGGTGAAGGCGACCGGGTCCCACAGCAGCAACTGCGCCGTGAGCGTCCCTTCCACAACGGTGCGCAGCGGGTCGCCCGCCTGGATGCGGACGGTGCCGCGGCTGGCGTCGAGGCTGCCCAGGCCGCTGGAGCGCACCACGCCGACGTTGGCCACACCGGCGGGCGCCGAGAAGGCGGCCTCGTATGCGTCGACGGTCCCGGCGCCCACGGTGTTGGCATCGTCGGACGCCGCTCGCCGCGCCGTCGACATCAGCGCGTACTTGGCCCGATCGGGCGTCATGGCCGGCTGGGCCGACAGCATCGAGGCGACCACGCCCGACACCACGCCGGCCGCCATGGAGGTGCCACTGCCCTGCCGGTAGGCGCCGTCGACGTAGTTCGGGAAGCGGGTGTCGACCTCGCTGCCCGGTGCCCGCAGCGACACCACGTGCGCACCGGGCGCCGTGACGTCGGGCTTGGCGAGGCCGTCGGCTGCGGTCGGTCCGCGGGACGTGAAGTCAGGCACCAGGTCGTCGCCCAAGCCGGGCGTGCCCCGGTCGTCGGTCGCCCCGACGGTCACCACCAACGGGTCGTCACCGGGCTTGGCGATGGTCCCCGCCGCCGGGCCGCGGTTGCTGGCGGAGACGACGACGACGATGCCTGCGTCCCACGCTCGCTCCACGGCGTAGTTCAGCGGGTCGACCTTGTAGCTCTGCGTGGAGTCCGTCCCCAACGACAGGTTGAGGACTCGGATGTTGTAGCGGTCCTTGAACGAAACCACCCACTGGATGCCGGCGATGACGCCGCTGACGTCGGCCGAGCCGTCGCGGCCTGCGATCTTGACCGACACGAGGTTGGCCTCGGGGGCCGCACCCTTCCAGCGGCCACCCGACGAAGCGCCGTTGCCGGCGATGAGCCCGGCGATGAAGGTGCCGTGCCCGTAGGAGTCGGCGCACCCGGCCTCGCCCGACAGGTTCTGGCAGGCGGAGACGGCCCCGGTGATGTCGTCGGTGACCGGCAGCACCCGGCCCGCCAGGTCGGGCACATCGGCAACGCCGGTGTCGATCAGGGCAACGGTGACGCCTGCGCCGCGGTGGCCCGCCTGGTCCATGTCGTCGCTGCCGACGACCTTGGCGAAGACGGACTTCACGCCGGAGGACGACTCCCCCTGCGGCTGCATGCGGCGGTCCAGGGAGATGGCGCGCACGCTCGGGTCGTCGGCCAGCGCAGGCACGGCGTCGGTGGGGACGGTGGCGGAGAAGCCGTTCACCAAGGGCAGGTCACGCGTGACCTGGCCACCCAGGTCGTGCACGGTGCGCTCAGGATCGCCGGCGGTGCCGGCGTGCTTCTGCACGATGATGCGCGCCGTGGCGTCACGCAGGGTGCGGAGCGCGTCGTCGACAGCGGCGGCGGCCGCTCGGGCCGGAGCGTCGGCGCCGGCGCCGGTGCTGCCAGGAAGCACGGTTGCCGCGGCCAACGACATGGCGAGGGCAAGGGCAACGACTACGCGACGCGGGAGGGCAAGGGTGTGCACCGGCATCGACCCCTTCGTTGAGAACGGTGACTCCTAGTGAGTATTACGACGCGGGTCGTTGCCGACCATGGCCCGATGGCGTCAAATGCCAACGTCCGATCGGACTAGGCAGCGCCTTTCGCGGGGGTTTGCCCGTCCGCGATTCGCCCAGCCGACGCATGCGGCGCACGCCGGACAGATGGGCGAACGCGTCAGTCATAGGACGCTTCGACCCACCACTGGCCACGTTCGAGGACCACCAGATGGGCCACGCCGGTACCGTCCTCTTCGATTTGGAAGCGTGCTCGACGGCGGTGGGCGGTGCCGTCCCACCACCGCTCGTCGACCGGCCACGGCCCCGCCCACGCCCGCACGTCGCGCCACCGGCCGCCGCCGACCCGCAGGCGGGCGGGCGGCATCGGCACCGCCCCGCGCCCGGTGACCCGCACCGGGCGGCCCTCGGCGTCGACCAGTTCGGCGGGCAGCGGCAGGCGGTGCACGGTCGCCGGCGCCGGGGCGGGCAGGCGACCCGGCCATGGCGGCACCTCGACACGGCCGTCGGCCCGGACCGGTGCCTCGCCCGGTCGCCCCGGCCGCTGCGGTTGCCGAGGGTCGCCCCACGGGACGAGGGAGACCTGTTCGACCGGGCTGCGCCCCCCGGACAGCACGCCCGTCGTCACTGCCTCGGGGCCGAGCATGCCCTGCACGCGGGCCAACGCCCGCGCCGCCCGGTCGTCGACGTCGGCGGCGCCGCCCCAGAAGCCGACGGGGCGGCCGTTGTCGGGCTTCACCTCGTCGGGCACCAGCCGCAGCAACGTGAGCCCCGCCGTGGGCATGGCGTCGGCGTCGTCGGCCGTGCCCGCCAGCCAGCCGTCGAGCTGCCAGCGCACGCGCTCGGCCATGGCGGCCGCCGTCAGGGCGCCGTCGTGGCGCCACAGCCGGGCCAACCGCTCGCCGTGCTCGGTCTCGGCCTCGACGAGTACACGGGTGCACGCCAGCCCTTGCGACGACAGGCGCTGGTGGAGCTCCTCGGCCAAGCCCTTGGCCGCGAAGGCGGCGATGTCGACCCGGCCCGCAGGCGGGTCGAGCACGCGCTCGACCGCCAGCTCGGGAGGTGGCGTGCGGGCGACCACAGGGCGTTCGTCGAGGCCGCACGCCAGCCGGTGGGCGGCCGCGCCCTCGAGCCCGAAACGGGCCAGCACGTCGGCGGCAGGCAACGCTGCGAACTCACCGAGCGTCCGTATCCCCAAGCGGGCCAGGAGGTCGGCGTCGTCGCCTCGTCCAAAGGCGGTGACCGGGAACGGCGCCAGGAAGGCTGCGCTCCCACCCACCGCCACGATGCGCACGGGGTCGTCGTCACTCGTGGCGCGTGCGGCCAACGCCGCGGCAAAGGCCCCCTCGGCAATGCCCACGCGCGGGCGCGCGCGCATGACCCCCGCCACTGCTTCGACCAGCGCCCGCGCCAACGCCTCGTCGCCACCGAAGTAGCGCGACGGGCCGCGCGTGGCCAGCGCACACTGGCCCGGGCGCGTGACCTCGACGCGGGGCGCGAACGCCTCGACGGCAGCTACCACCGGTTCGAAGGCGCGTGCGTCGCGAGCCGGGTCGGGAGCGAGCACGATCAGGGAAGGACACCGCGCCTGCGCCTCCCGCCGGCGCAGCCCGCGCGTCACCCCTTCTCGTCGGGCCGCGGCCGAACAGGCCACCACCCGGTTCGCCACCACGACGGCCGCCGCCTCGTCGGCCCCGACGCCCGCGGCCGTCAACGGCCAGTCGGGGCACCAGACGACAAGCGTCCGCTCCGGCAAAGGCGCACCCGTCACTGTCACCCCGCCACCCGCGCCTCCCCTCTGGCCGCCGGACGCGCGGCAGCCTGGCGTCGAACGTCTCCATCCGCATCCGGCAGCCAGAGCGACAGGCGCCGGGGACGAGCGGCTGCGCCTCGTCCCTCGGTGACGACCTCGACGAGCCGAGAGCGGAGGTGCCCGTGCCCCTGCTCCAACCCGTGCCATGTCGCCTGGCGGACGGCCACCCGCACGTCGGCGCCTTCCCATGCACCGACGACGAGCAGGACCGACCCGCGTTCCCTGGCGCGGGCGGTGAGCCGACGGGCATGGGCCGCCCCCACCCGCGAAGGCGGCTGCACCAGCACGATGTCGAAGGCGTCGACCACCGCGGCAGTGACCGACGCCCACTCCTCACCGGTGGCCGGCGCGGCGATGAGCGGGAACCGGGCCAGGTCGATGCCCGCCTCCACCGCCGCCACCAGCCCGAGCGACGGCCACCCCACCGCCGCACACCACGACCCCGCCTGCGACGGCCCGGCGGCGACGGCGAGTGCCAGGGACGTGGCCGCCGCCCCCGGCGTCACCGCCACCGTCGAGCCCCGCCGCAGCCCCGCCCACGGGAGCAGCCCCGCCAACCCCGGCAGCAGCGGGAGGACCTGGTCGCCCGCATGCACGACCGGGCGCGTGCGGGCCACCACCTCCTGCAGCTGCGCAGTGCCTCCGCGGTCGACTCGGGCCATGGCGCGAGTATCGAACATGTGTTCGAACAGGTCAAGAGGGGTACGGAAGATTCATGAGCAACGGACAGACCGCCCCCGATGCCCCCACGCCCAACCCGGCCAAGGACCCCGACGACTGGGTCACCGGCGAGGAGCCCATGACCGGCCCGCAGGAGTCCTACCTCAACACGCTGGCCCAAGAGGCAGGTGAGGAGGTCCCCGACGACCTCACCAAGGCCGAGGCCTCCAAGAAGATCGACGACCTCCAGGAGCGCACCGGCCGCGGCGCATGACAGCGCCGACGCACGGGTAAGCACGGCCTATGACCGACCCTCGGATGGCCGACCACGAGATGGGCCTCGAACTGCAGATCGTGGAGCTGGTCGAGCAGCGCACCCGGGCCGAGGTCCAGGGCAGGGACGACGACGCCCGCCGCATCCAGGGCGAGATCGACTTCCTGCAAGCCGAGCTCGCGCAGACGGCCGAACGCATCGCCCGCGGCGCCTGAGCGGACGGCGACCTCCTACGCAGCAGCCGGTTCGGCCGGCAGCTGCGCGGTGACGGCAGCCTCGCCCCGTACGGCCGCCCGTCGAAACGCAATCGCACCCGCGGCGGTGGCCACGAACGCCGCAGCGGCGCCCACACCGAGGCCGGCACGAGGCCCGAACTGCTCGGCCACCGTGCCCACGATGGGCCCGCCGATGGGCGTCGACCCGAGGAACACCAGCGCGTAGAGCGCCATCACCCGCCCGCGCATGGCCGGCTCCGAACCCAGCTGCAACATGGCGTTGGCCGTCGTCATGAACGTGATCACTGCAGCGCCCAGCAGCACCAGCACCACCAGCTCCACCGCCATGGTGGGCGCCACCGCGGCGGCGGCCATCAACGCAGCGGTCGCCCCGCAGCCCCGCACCAACAGCGACGGCGACGGCTTGGCCCGGGCCGCCGTGACCAGCGCGCCGACCAAGGCGCCCACGCCGATGGCCGAGGTGAGCAGGCCGAAGCCACCGGCATCGGCGCCGAAGGTGAAGCGGGCCATCAGCGGCAACACCACGTTGAAGTTGAAGGCGAACGTGCCCACTGCGGCCACCAGCAACAACGTCCAGCGCCGCTCGGGCGACGACCACACGTACCGCAGCCCGGCCCGCACCTGCCCCGGTTCCCGCCGTGCCCGCTCGGCCGGGTGCAACTCCTCGGGCCGCATGGCCACCAAGGCACCGATCACCCCGAGGAACGACACGGCGTTGACCAGGAAGCAGATCCACAGCCCGGCCCCGACGATGAGGAAGCCCGCCACCGCAGGCCCCACCACCCGCGACCCGTTGAACAGCGCCGAGTTCAGCCCGATGGCGTTGGGCAGCGACTCCGGCCCCACCATCTCGGTCACGAACGCCTGCCGGGTGGGCGTCTCGATCACCGTGGCGCAGCCCAGCAGGAACGCCGCCAGGTAGACCATCCACAACTCGACCACCTCGGTCGCCGTCACCACGGCAAGGGCCAGGGCCACCGCGCCCATGGCCGACTGCACCACCACCAGCGCCTTGCGCTTGTCGACCCGGTCGGCCACCACGCCGCCCCACGCCCCGGCCACCAGCATGGGCACGAACTGCAACCCGGTCACCATGCCGACGGCGGCGCCGCTGTCGGTCAGGCGCAGCACCAGCCAGGCCTGGGCCACCGACTGCATCCACGTCCCCGTCAACGACACCAACTGCCCGCAGAAGAACAGTCGGTAGTTGCGGATCTGCAGCGAACGGAAGGTGCGGCCCGACAACGCCTTCAGCAGGGTCACGCGTCGCCGTCCAGCAACCGCTCGAGGACCGGCAAGGCCGCCTCCACTGCAGCACGCTCCTCGGCCGACAGGGTGCGCAACCGCTCGGCCAGGAACATCGCTCCCCGCTGCCGGCCGCGCTCCACGAACCGGTGCCCGGCCGAGGTGACCTGCACCCGCGCCACCCGCCGGTCGCCGGCGTCGACCTCTCGCACCACGTACCCGGCGGCCTCCAGCCGAGCCACGATCTTGGTCATCGTCGGCGGCTGCACCTGCTCGACGGCGGCCAGCTCGCCCAGCGTCAGCGGCCCGAAGCGGTCGATGCTGGCCAATGCCGAGATCATCGACGGCGTGGCCTCGTCGCCCATCCCCTCCTGGCGGATGCGGCGGGCCAAGCGCATGACCACCAGCCGCGCCCGACCGGCCAGGTCGGTCAGTTCTCGGGTGGCGGCGACTGGGCTCATCGGTTTCCCAAACTAATTAGCTCGGGAAACTATTCCCAGCGATTTACGGGAACAACCCCCGAGCCGAGATGGCCTCGGCCAACCGCTCGACGGCCAGGGCGAATGCGGCTCGCCGCAACGACACATCGAGCGTCTCCGCCCGGGCCCACACGGCCTGGAAGGCCTCGTCCATGGTGGTGCGCAGTCGGGTGGCGACCAGTTCCTCTTCCCAGGCGTAGCCCTGCCTGCTCTGCGCCCACTCGAAGTACGAGGCGGTGACACCCCCGGCGTTGGCCAGGATGTCGGGCACCACCACGATCTCGCGGCGGTCGAGCACGGGATCGGCCGAGGGCGTGGTCGGCCCGTTGGCCGCCTCCACGATCACCTTGGTGTCGAGCGCTTCGGCCACCCGCTCGTCGATGGCCCCCGCCAGCGCCGCGGGCACCACCAGTTCGCACTCGATGGCCCACATGTCGTCGGGGTCGACGGGGTCGCCGCCGTCGAAGCCCGCCACCGTGCCCGCATGGGCCACGTGGTCGGACAGCGTGGACGGATCGAGCCCGCCCGGGTTGTAGACAGCGCCTCCCACGTCGCTCACCGCCACCACCCGCATGCCCGCCGACGACAAGAGGAACGCCAACGGGCCGCCCACCTTGCCGAAGCCCTGGATGATGGCCCGGCTCCCGGCGAACGGCAGTTCCAGGGCAGCGAAGGCCGCTCGGGTGCAGACCAGCACGCCGGTCGACGTGGCCCCTGTGTGGCCCCGGGTGCCCCCGATCGACAGCGGCTTGCCGGTGACGGAGCCGGGCAGGAGCTCGCCCCGCAGCATCGACAAGGTGTCCATCAGCCACGCCATGACCCGGCCGTCGGTGTTCACGTCGGGTGCGGGGATGTCCTTGTCAGGCCCCAGCAGCGGCGATATCTCCAGCGTGTAGCGCCGGGTCAGCCGCTCCAACTCGCCCAGCGACAGCCGGGTCGGGTCGCAGCGCACACCGCCCTTGCCGCCCCCGAAGGGCAGCCCGGCGATGGCCGTCTTGAACGTCATGCCCGCGGCCAGCGCCGCCACCTCGCGGGCGTCGACGTCGGGGTGGAAGCGAATGCCGCCCTTGGCGGGCCCCCGCGTCGTGTCGTGGTGCACGCGCCAGCCGGTGAACACCTCGACGCGCCCGTCGTCCATGCGGACGGGGATCGACACTTCGAGCACCCGGCGCGGCGTGCGCAGCAGCCGGTGGATGTCGGGTTCGAGGCCGGTCAGCTTGGCGGCGTCGTCGAGACGCTCCAGGACGGCGGCCCAGGGATCACCCGACACGGCGCCGCCTACGGGATCGAGGGGGTGACGCCCTCGGTGTAGTGGATGAACAGCTCTTCGAGCACGCCCAGCAAGCCGGACGACTCGGCCCCTGCGGCCAGCTCGACGGTGACCTCGTTGGAGTACACATGCACGGCCTCCACGCCTCCATGGGCGAACAGCCGGCGGGCCACCTCGTCGGGTGGCCGATGGCCGGTGACCTCGCCACCAGCGCGATAGCGCTCGTGGCCCATCCCGGTGAGGCTGCGGTTGAGCTCGAAGCGCACGATCCCGGGACGGGTCGACGGCTTCTGGAACACAGTGATCGGCTGGCCCATGGCGTGACGGAGGTTAGCCCGTCGCTACGCTGACCCGCGATGGCCGTCCCCGGCGAGCGCGACCGAACCCCGATCCCCTGGCGCGTCATCTTCGCCACGATCTTCGCCGTCCTCGCCGTGTGGATCGGCTTGGGCATCCTGCGGGAGCTGGCCCGCATCGTCACGTGGCTGGTGGTGGCGGGCTTCCTGGCCGTCGTCCTCACGCCCGCCGTCGACTTCCTGGTGAACAAGCTGCGCTTCCGCCGGGCGGTCGCCACCCTGCTCGTCTTCATCACCGGCCTCGGCCTGCTCGCCGCGCTGCTCTACACCTTCATCCGCCCCATCGCCGACCAGGCGGGCGAGTTCTCCGAGAACTTCCCCGAGTACGTGGCCGATGCCCGAGCCGGACGCGGCCCGGTCGGCGGCATCGTCACCCGCTACGACCTCGACGAGCGGCTGGAGCAGAACCAGGACCGCATCCGCGAGGCGCTCAACGACCTCGGCAGCAACAGCGTCGACATCGTGCGCAGCCTGGGCAACGCGCTCGCCGCGGGCCTGACGATCTTCGTCCTCGCCTTCCTGATGATCCTGCAAGGCCCGCAGATTTTGGCGACGGGGCTCAACGTCCTGCGCGAGGAACGGCGAGAACGGGTCAGACGGGTGGCGGGCGACTGCGCCAAAGCGGTCACCGGCTACATGGCGGGCAACCTGCTCATCAGCGTGGTGGCGGGCGTGGCGACGTTCGTCTTCCTCTTCGTCATGGACATCCCCTTCCGGGGCGTGCTGGCGCTGTGGGTTGCCTTCGCCGACCTCATCCCCTTGGTGGGCGCCACCCTCGGCGCCATCCCTGCGGTGGTGGTCGCGTTCCTGCACTCGACCGTGGCCGGCGTCGCCACCATCGTCTTCTTCGTCGTGTACCAGCAGTTCGAGAACCACGTGTTGCAGGTCACGATCATGTCGAGGACGGTCAACCTCAACCCCTTGGCCGTGCTGATCAGCGTGTTGTGCGGCGTCGAACTGTTCGGCATCCTCGGCGCCCTGCTCGCCATCCCGGTGGCGGGCGTGATCCAGGTGATCGTGCGCGACCTGTACGACGAACGGACGGGACGCATGAAGCCGGAGCCCACCATCGGCCGGGACGAGGTACCGGTGAGCGAGGTCGAGTGATGGCGAGTGAGATCGTCGAGGTCGAAGGCCACATCATCGACTCGTTGATCCTGGCCAAGGTGATGGACGTGATCCTCGCCGCAGGCGCCGACTACCGCATGCTCCAGGTCGACATCGGCAAGACCAACGTCGATGCCAGTCGGGCGCAGCTCGAGGTGTCGGCCGACGACGAGGCCTTGTTGGAAGCGGTGCTCGTCGAACTGCAGACGCACGGCGCCAACCGGGTGGTGCAGACCGACGCCGAGCTGGTGCCGTGCGAGGCCGACGGCGTGTTCCCGGCGGGCTTCTACTCCACCACCAACCTGCCGACCTGCGTGCGGATCGGCGGCCGGTGGGTCGACGTGGAGAACCCCGAGATGGACTGCGGCGTGGTGGTGACCCCCGAGGAGCGGGTGCGGACCGTGCCCATGCACCGGGTGCGCGTGGGCGACCGCGTGGTCGTGGGCCACGAGGGCGTCAAGGTCAGCGCGCCCGAACGGCCCCGGGGCGCCAGCCCCTTCGAGTTCATGGCCTCCGACGTCAGCAGCGAGAAGCCCAAGGCATTGCTCGTCGCCAACGTGGCCGACCGGGTGCGAACGGCAAAGGAGGCGGGCGGCAAGCTGCTCGCCGTGTGCGGCCCGGCGGTGATCCACACCGGCGCAGGGCCCGACGTAGCCCACCTCGTGCGCGACGGTTGGATCGACGTGCTCTTCGCGGGCAACGGCTTCGCCACCCACGACATCGAGTCGAACGTCATGGGCACGTCGCTGGGCATCTCCGTCGACGCGGGTACGTCGTCGGAAGGCGGCCACGCCAACCACCTGCGGGTCATCAACGAGGTGCGCCGGTACGGCTCGATCGCCGCTGCGGTGGAGGCGGGCTACATCGACGGCGGCGTGATGTACGAGTGCGTGCAGCGCGGCGTGCCGTTCGTGCTGGCGGGCTCGGTGCGCGACGACGGGCCACTGCCCGACGTCTACACCAACGTGGTGGAGGCGGTCGACGCCATGCGGTACCTCCTGCCCGGCGTGTCGGTGGCGCTGATGCTGGCGTCCACCTTGCACGCCATCGCCACCGGCAACCTGCTGCGGGCCGACGTGGAGACGTTCTGCGTCGACATCAACCAGGCCGTGGCCACCAAGCTCACCGACCGGGGCAGCCATCAGGCGTTGGGCATCGTCACCGACGTGGGCCTGTTCGTCGAAGGGCTGCGCCAGCAACTCGTCGGGCCCGCGTGACCCTCGGCTGGGGCCGCCGTTACCTGATGTGCCCGCCGGAGCACTTCGGCGTGCTCTACGAGATCAACCCGTGGATGCACCGGGAGGTCACCGTCGACCTCGACCGGGCCCGCGACCAGTGGGAGGGTCTGGTCGCCACCCTGGAGGCGGCCGGCGCCGAGGTGGAGAGGATGGAGCCGCAGCCGGGCCTGCCCGACCTGGTGTTCACCGCCAACGCCGGCATGGTCAACGCCGGCCGGTTCGTCCCCAGCCGGTTCCGCCACCCCGAGCGGGCCCCCGAGGTCCCCCACTTCCGGGGCTGGTTCGAGGCC
>DATLNE010000043.1 GCA_035536915.1 Acidimicrobiales bacterium | reverse complement strand
CGAAGGGCATCCTCCTGTACGGCCCGCCGGGGTGTGGCAAGACGCTCATCGCCAAGGCGGTGGCCAACTCACTGGCGAAGAAGGTCGCGGTCGTCACCGGTGACAAGGCGGCGAAGAGCTACTTCATCAACATCAAGGGTCCGGAGCTGCTCAACAAGTACGTCGGTGAGACCGAGCGCCAGATCCGCCTCGTGTTTCAGCGGGCCCGCGAGAAGTCGGAAGAGGGTTGGCCCGTCATCGTCTTCTTCGACGAGATGGACTCCCTGTTCCGAACGCGCGGCACCGGTATCTCCTCCGACATGGAATCGACGATCGTGCCCCAGCTCTTGGCCCCCTTGATCCCGGTCACCTCGGAGACCTTCTTGGCGAGGGAGTTGGCGACCGCCTTGGCGATGAGCGTCTTGCCGCAGCCCGGCGGCCCGGTCCTACTTCCTGAACATCAAGGGCCCCGAGCTGCTGAACAAATACGTCGGCGAGACCGAGCGCCAGATCCGCCTGGTGTTCCAGCGGGCCCGGGAGAAGTCCGAGGAAGGCATGCCCGTCATCGTCTTCTTCGACGAGATGGACTCGCTGTTCCGCACCCGAGGCACGGGCATCAGCTCCGACATGGAGTCCACGATCGTGCCCCAGTTGCTGGCCGAGATCGACGGCGTGGAGACGTTGAAGAACGACATCGTGATCGGTGCCTCCAACCGTGAGGACCTCATCGACCCGGCCATCCTGCGCCCCGGTCGCCTCGACGTGAAGATCAAGGTGGAGCGGCCCGACGAGGCGGCGGCCACCCAGATCTTCTCCCGCTACCTCAAGCCCGACCTGCCCCTCGACGCGGGCGAGGTCGCCTCGTTGGGCGGCGGCGACCCGGCCAAGGCCGTGCAGGCCATGATCGAGCGCACCGTGGCCGACATGTACGCCACCGACGACGACAACCGGTTCATCGAGGTGACGTACCAGAACGGCGACAAAGAGGTCATGTACTTCAAGGACTTCTCGTCCGGGGCCATGATCGAGAACATCGTGCGGCGGGCCAAGAAGCTGGCCATCAAGCGCGAGATCGCGGGACAGGAGCGGGGCATCCGCACCCAGGACCTGCTCGAGTCGATCCGCCAGGAGTTCAAGGAGCACGAGGACCTGCCCAACTCCACCAACCCCGACGACTGGGCGAAGATCTCCGGCAAGAAGGGCGAGCGCATCGTCTTCCTGCGGGTGCTCATGTCGGAGGGCAAGGAGACCACCGGTGGGCGCGCCATCGAGCGCGTGGGAACGGGGCAGTACCTCTAGCGGTCGGGCCGGGTCCTGTCCGGCATGGGTCCCTCCCGCCCGGCTGCCGCCGGGCGGGGCCCTCCCAAACCGGCCACCCGGCCGGCTCGGTGGTTCCGCGCCCACGCTTGACGGTGCGAACCGGGAGGTAGGGTCAAAGGTGTGGCGATTCGGAAGGTGTTGGGGCTGGAGACGGAGTACGGAATCGTGCTCCGGGGCGCGGGCGACTCCAACCCCATCGCCGCGTCGTCGGTCCTCATCAACGCCTACGTCAACGAGCTCCAACGCAAGGTCGGCTGGGACTTCGAGGACGAGTCGCCCGGCAACGACGCCCGCGGGTTCGCCCGCGAAGGGGCCATGCCACCCGAGGTGGAGACCCACCTGGTCAATGCCGTGCTCACCAACGGAGCGCGCTACTACGTCGACCACGCCCATCCCGAGTTCTCCACGCCGGAGTGCGCCGACCCCTTGGAGATCGTGCGCTACGACAAGGCGGGCGAGCGCATCCTGGCTCGGTCGATGGAGGCGGCGGCCCGGGCGTTGCCCGACGGCCAGGGCATCGTCGTCTACAAGAACAACTCCGACCGCAAGGGCAACTCCTACGGCACCCATGAGAACTACCTCATGGACCGCCAGGCCCCGTTCGGCCGCATCGTGCAGCACGTCATGCCCCACTTCGTCACCCGCCAGATCTACACGGGGGCGGGCAAGGTGGGCACCGAGTCGACGTCGGTTACGAGCGCCGAGGTGCCCTTCCAACTGACGCAGCGGGCCGACTTCTTCGAAGAAGAGGTGGGGCTGGAGACCACCCTCAAGCGGCCCATCGTCAACACCCGCGACGAGCCCCACGCCGATGCCCAGAAGTACCGGCGGCTCCACGTCATCGCGGGCGACGCCAACCTGGCCGAGATCTCGACGTTCCTGAAGGTGGGCGTCACCGCCATCGTGCTGTCGATGATCGAGGACGACTGGCTCGGCGCCCGCGACTTCACGTTGGCCACGCCGGTGGCGTCGATGCGGGCGGTGTCCTACGACGTGTCGCTGCGCAAGCCGCTGGCGCTGGCCGACGGGTCGTCCATGACGGCCCTGCAGGTCCAGTGGGAGTACTTCAACCTGGCCCAGAAGTACGTCGACGCCCACGGCTTGGAGTCGGTGGGGGAGTCGGTAGGCGCCATGGTGATGGAGCGGTGGGAGCAGGTGCTCACCGGCCTGGAGTCCGACCCCATGTCGTTGGCCAACCAGCTCGACTGGGTGGCCAAGTACCGGCTGCTCGAGGGCTACCGCGAGCGCCACGGGTTGTCGTGGAGCGACCACAAGCTGGCGGCCATGGACCTGCAGTACCACGACGTGCGGCCCGAGCGGTCGCTGTTCGGGCGGCTGCCCATGGAGCGGCTGGTGACCGAGGACGAGGTGATCGACGCCATTACCGAGCCCCCCACAGACACCCGGGCCTACTTCCGGGGCAAGTGCCTGCAGAAGTGGGCGTCGTCGATCGCCGCGGCCAACTGGGACTCGCTGGTGTTCGACCTGGGTACCGACCCCCTGCGCCGGGTGCCGATGATGGAACCGCTCAGAGGTACGGCTGCGATGGTCGATAGGTTGTTGGAGGGATGTTCGAGCCCATCCGAGTTGTTGGAGCGTTTGGGCTCCTAGGAGGCAGTCACCGTCATGGCAGAACGAGAGCTGAAGAAGAAGCAGACCACCACCCGCGAGGACGAGGCCGTCGAGGAGGCCGCGCCCGCGACGTCCGACAAGGGCGAGAAGCTCAAGGAAGAACTCGACGATCTCCTGGACGAAATTGACGAGGTGCTTGAGGAGAACGCAGAGGACTTCGTGAGGTCCTATGTACAAAAGGGCGGTCAGTAGGCCTTTCGTACAAGTGTTGACACGTCGAACATATGTTCGATACCATCAGAGCATGAAGCGATGCTCGAAATGTGGGGAAGAGCTCCCGCTCACGGAGTTTTACCGAGAGGCCAGTGCCCGAGACGGCTACCGCGGTGACTGCAAGCGGTGCTTCCAAGTCCGAGCTAAGGCCCGGTATCCACAAGTACGGGAGCAAGCCATCGCCCGGGCGAAGGCTTGGCAGCAAGCGAACCCCGAGCGTGTCCGGGCGTATCAGCGGGAGCGGCGCACACGGCCGGAGGTGAAGGCCAAGGACCGAGCCGGGCACCTGCGGCGGAAGTTCGGGATCACGCTGGAGACATACGACGAGATGCTCGCCGCCCAAGAGGGCGTGTGCGGCATCTGCGAGCGGCCGCCGCGTGACGACATCTCCCTCCACGTCGACCACGAGCACGGCACGGGCCGAGTGCGGGGCCTGTTGTGCTTCCGGTGCAACAACGCCCTGGGCGACTTCGAAGACGACGCCGTCCTGCTCCTGCGGGCCGCCGACTACGTGGTGTTCGACCCCGAAGCCCGCCAACGTGCGACACAGCGGGTGGCAGCACTGGTAGCCGAGCACAGCCGCTAGCCTCCGGCGTCGACATGACGCTTCCGCTCTTCAAGCCCGACGAGGACCCCGGGCCCAACTTCGTGGGCCTCCTCTCCAAGCTCGGCCTCGGCCTTCCCGAGGTCACCCTCGACGCCCCCGGCAACCTCACCATCACGCACGGCACCACCATCGTCGCCCTGCGCTACGCCGACGGCGTGGTCATGGCGGGCGACCGGCGGGCCACCGCAGGCAGCAGCATCGCCCACCGGGCCATGGACAAGGTGCACCCGGCCGACCGCCACAGCGGCGTGGCCATCGCGGGCGCCGCGGGCTTCGCCCTGGAGATGGTCAAGCTCTTCCAGCTCCAACTGGAGCACTACGAAAAGGTCGAAGGCGCGGCGCTGAGCCTGGAGGGCAAGGCCAACCAACTGGCCCAGATGGTGCGCCAGAACCTGCCCAGCGCCATGCAGGGCCTCGCCGTCATCCCCCTGTTCGCGGGCTACGACCTGCGCCGCCGCCAAGGACGCATCTTCACCTACGACGTCACGGGCGGCCGCTACGAAGAGAGCGACTTCCACGCCGACGGCTCCGGCGGCCGCGACGCCCGCACCGCGGTGAAGATGCAGTGGCGCGAGAACCTCGACCACAACACTGCCATCGAGCTGGCCGTGCAAGGCCTCTACGAGGCGGCCGACGAAGACAGCGCCACCGGTGGCCCCGACGCCGTGCGCGGCATCTACCCCACGGTGGCCACCATCACCGAGCGGGGCTACGAGAGCGTGCCGGATGCCGAGGTGGCCGAGCGCTTCGCCGCCTTGATTGCCCGCAAGACCGAACAGGGGTTGAACAGGTGACCGCTCACGGGTCCTGTCACCGACGGGCTCCCTTCCCACCCGGCGTCCGCCGGGCGGGTCCCTTCCCATCGGCGCCACCCGTTCGCTCCCTCGGTGTGTCGAAGCGCTCCTTAGTTAGAGAGAATGAGAAAGGAATCGGCCACGGGCCGATGCTGTCATCATGAGCATGCCGTTCTACGTCGCGCCCGAGCAGTTCATGAAGGACAAGGCCGACTACGCGCGCAAGGGCATCGCCCGCGGCCGCGCCCTGGTCGGCACCCTCTACGACGACGGCGTGCTCATCGCCGCCGAGAACCCCAGCCACACCCTCCACAAGGTGAGCGAGATCTACGACCGCATCGCCTTCGCGGGCGTCGGCAAGTACAACGAGTTCGACCAGCTGCGGGTGGCAGGCGTCCAACACGCCGACGTCAAGGGCTACCAGTACAGCCGGGAAGACGTCGACGCCCGCAGCCTGGCCAACCTCTACGCCCGCCACCTGGGCCAGATTTTCACCCACGACATGAAGCCCATGGAGGTGGAGATCCTCGTCGCCGAGGTCACGCCGCACGCCGACGACGACCAGCTCTTCCACATCCTCTACGACGGCACCGTGTTCGACGAGGACCGCTTCACCGTGCTCGGCGGCGAGGCCGACGCCATCACCGCTCGCATGGAGTCCGCCTACCAAGCGGGCTGGAACCTGCCCTCCGCGGTGCAGGCGGCGGTGAAGTCGCTGGCCGGCCCAGAACGCACGTTGGAGCCCAAGGACCTCGAAGTGGCGGTGCTGGAACGCAGCACCAAGGACGCCCGCCGGTCCTTCCGCCGCGTCGAGGACGACGAGCTGGCCACCCTGCTCGGCTGATTCAGGCCTCGGCTTCGTCGGCCGACAGCAGGTCCCGCGCCAACTCGAAATCGTCGACCGACACGTACACGTCGACGTGTCCCGGCAGGGGGTAGACGCTGTCGAGGGCGGCGCCCCGCAACTCCGCCATGATGCCGTCGGCGCCCAGCCGGGCGGCCACCACGCGAGCGGCAAATGCGCTCGGCACGGTGGTGAGGTGCACCATCGGGCTCCTCTCCATGCAGTGAACGGTACCGTGGGGCCAAATGGATCGACGCATCTTCGGCCTCGAAAACGAGTACGGCGTCACCTGCACGCTTCGAGGCCAGCGCCGCCTGAGCCCCGACGAGGTGGCCCGGTACCTCTTCCGCCGTGTCGTGAGCTGGGGACGCAGCAGCAACGTGTTCCTCGAAAACGGCGCCCGCCTCTACCTCGACGTGGGCAGCCACCCCGAGTACGCCACCCCCGAGTGCGACTCCATCCTCGACCTCGTCGTGCACGACAAGGCAGGCGAGCGCATCCTCGAACACCTCCTGCTCAGCGCCGAGCAGCGCCTGCGGGAAGAAGGCATCCGCGGGGTCATCTACCTGTTCAAGAACAACACCGACTCGGCGGGCAACTCCTACGGCTGCCACGAGAACTACCTCACCAGCCGGCGCGACGACTTCGGCCACTACGCCGAAGTCCTCATCCCGTTCTTCGTCTCCCGCCAGATCTACGCGGGTGCGGGCAAGGTCCTGCAGACGGCTCGCGGCGCCATGTACTGCATCAGCCAACGGGCCGAGCACATCTGGGAAGGCGTCTCCTCGGCGACCACCCGGAGCCGTCCCATCATCAACACCCGCGACGAACCCCACGCCGATGCCGAGCGCTTCCGCCGCCTCCACGTCATCGTGGGCGACTCCAACATGAGCGAGTACGCCACCTTCCTCAAGGTGGGCGCCACGTCCATCCTCCTGCGCATGCTCGAAGACCCCAGCGTGGTCCTACGCGACATGACGTTGGAGAACCCCATCCGCGCCATCCGCGAAATCAGCCACGACACGACGTGCAAGCGCCGGGTGCGGCTGGCCAACGGCCGCGAGGCCAGCGCTCTGGAGATCCAGGCCGAGTACCTCCAGCGGGCCCAGAAGTACCACGCCCAGAAGGGCCTCAGCCCCCTCGAGGAACAAGCCCTCACAATGTGGGAGCACTGCCTGACCCAGTTGGAGAACGACCCCATGAAGCTCGACCGCGAGTGCGACTGGGTCATCAAGCATCGGCTCATCGAGGGCTACCGCGAGCGCCACGGCGTGCCGCTGACGCATCCCAAGGTCGCCCTCATGGACCTGCAGTACCACGACGTGTCACGCGACCGCGGCCTCTTCTACCGCATGCAGGAACGGGGCATGGTCGAGCGCATGTGCGACGACGAGACCATCGAGACGGCCATGGACACCCCGCCGCAGACGACCCGGGCCAAGCTGCGGGGCGAGTTCATCCGCCGGGCCAAGGAACGCCGCCGCGACTTCACCGTCGACTGGGTGCACCTCAAGCTCAACGACCAGGCCCAGCGCACCGTGCTGTGCAAGGACCCGTTCAAATCCCGCGACGAGCGGGTCGAGAAACTCATCGCTTCGCTGTGAGCGGCTACACGCTTCGCCTCAACGAGCACGAGCTCAACCGCTACCGCATGATGGCCACCCACGCCCGCGCCGCCGAACAGCCGTCGTGGCAGGCCGCGGGCATCGGCCCCGGGGCCCGCATCGTCGATGTCGGCTGCGGCCCCGGCCTCCCGCTCCTGCAGCTGGCCGAAGCCGTCGGCCCCGAAGGCCGAGTGGTGGGCGTCGACCAATCGGAGGAAGCACGGGAGACGGCCGCCGCCCTCGCCGCCGACCACCCCCACGTCGAGATCCGCGCCGGCGATGCGGCGGCCACCGGCTTGCCGGAGGGGGAGTGGGACATCGTGCACATGCGCCACGTGCTCCTCCACAACGGCCCCCGCATCGGCGAGATCCTGCGCCATGCCGCCGACCTGCTGCGCTCCGGCGGGCACGTCTACCTCAACGAGACGTGGGCGGATACACACATCACCGAGTACGACATCGAGCCCGACGTCGCCGACATGGACGAGCGCTACTGGCGCTTCATCGAGTCGATGGGCAACGACCTGGCCGTCGGCCCCCACCTGGGCCGCTACGCGGGCGACGCGGGCTTCGAGGTGGTGCACCGCCAGGCTCGCTTCGACGCCTTCCCGTTGTCCACCGACGTGCGGCCGCCGTCGTGGGCAGGCCGCCAAGCGATGCTGGCCGCGGGCGTGTGCACCGAGGACGACATCGCCCGTTGGGACAAGGCCCTCACCGAGCGCGTCCCGCGCGGCGTGGTCTACGTTTCGCAGTTCACAATCGTGGGGGCGAAACCATGACCGACTACTCGCTGCGCATCAATGACGAAGAGCTGAACCGCTACCGCATGATGGCCGCCTTCGCAGCGGCCGCCGAAGACAGTTGGTGGGCCGAGGCGGGCATCGTGCCGGGCGCCCGGGTGATCGACGTGGGCTGCGGCCCGGCTGCGGTCCTGGTCGAACTGGCCCGGCGCATCGGCCCCGGAGGCACCATCGTCGGCGTCGACCAGGGGGCCGAGTCGTTGGAGGCGGCGCGCCGACTGATCAGCGAGGCAGGCCTCGACAACGCCGAGGTACGCCAAGGCGACGCCACAGCCACCGGCCTGCCCGAGGGCGAAGCCGACGTGGTCAACATCCGCCATGTGCTGGCCCACAACCCCCCGGAGGCCTGCGCCGCCATCGTGGCCCATGCCCGCGACCTGCTGAAGCCGGGCGGCCACCTCTATGTCGTCGACTCCGACGGCTCGGCCTTCCGTTCGGAGCGCGACCTCGACCCCGACTTGGAAGACCTCATGGACCGCTACTGGCAGATGCTCGCCGACCGCGGCTGCGAGCGCTTGGCCGGCCCCCGGCTGGGCGCCTTCGCCGAAGACGCCGGCCTGGAAGTGGTGGCCCGCCACCCCCGCATCGACGCCATCCCCCTGCTGCCGGGCCTGCGCCCGCCTGCATGGGCGGCCCGCGAGGCCATGAAGGCCGGCGGCCATGCCACCGATGTCGACATCGCCCGGTGGGAGGCCGCCTTCCAGCGGGCCGACGCGGCAGGCGAGGTCAACACGCTGTTCGGGCCCATGTACACGGTGATCGCCCGCCGCCCCTAGTGCCGCGCTTCACCACGGCGAGCGTCGCCGAGCTCCTCCTCGAACGGCCAGGGCTGCAACGGATCGCCCTCGACAACGGCAGGCGCGCCTACGTGCTCACCGAGCTCCTGGGCCCCGTCGCGGTGGGCGATGAGGTGGTCGTGAACGCCACCGCCGTCGACCTGGGCCTCGGCACGGGCGGCTGGGACGTCGTGCACTGGAACCTGTCGCGGCGGGAATGGGACAACCCCGGCGCGGGCCACATCCTCAAGCTGCGCTACACCAGCCTCCAGGCCGACGTGGCTGTGGTCGAGGGCGAGGGGTCACTCGACGGCAAGCCGGTGGTGGCCTGCTTCCTGCACAGCCAACTGGCCGCGGTGGCCGCAGCCTTTCGCCACGGCGCGCCGGGCAAGCGCCTGGCCTACGTCATGACCGACACCGCGGCGTTGCCCTTGGCCCTCTCCGACCTGGTGGCCGACGGCCTCTTCGACGTGACGGTCACCGCGGGCCAGGCCTTCGGCGGCGACCTCGAAGCAGTGAACGTGGCCTCGGCGCTGGTGGGCACAGACGCCGACGCCGTCGTGGTCGGCCCCGGCCCCGGCGTGGTGGGCACCGACACCACCTACGGCTTCAGCAGCCTGGACGTGGCGGCCACAGTCGACCTCGTGCACGCCCTGGGTGGCCTGGCCATCCTCGCTCCCCGCTACAGCGACGCCGACCCCAGGGAACGGCACCGCGGGATGAGCCACCACACCACCACGGTGCTCGAGCTCGTGCAGGCAACGCCGCTGATGCCCGTGCCCGACGACGGGCCCGAACTCGACATCACCGCCACGACCATGGGCCGCAGCGCGGCCGACGACCCCGGCTTCTTCGCCTATGCGGCCGCCGCCGGGGTGGCCGCGGCGCGCTCGGTAATGTCGACCTCGTGAACCGCCTGGAGCGGCTGATCAACCTGGTGGCCGCCCTGCTCGATGCCGACCGTCCCTTGTCGCGCCACGAGCTCACCGTGCTCGTGCCCGGCTACGACGACAACGAACAGGCCGCGCGTCGCGCCTTCGAACGCGACAAGGAAGCGCTGCGGGCCATGGGCATCCCCATCACCGTGGAGGTGCTCGACCCCGAGGAGCCCACCCTGGGCGACGGCTACCGCATCCCCCGTGAGCAGTACGAGCTGCCCGACCCCGACCTCACCGCCGACGAGCTGGCGGCCTTGCACCTGGCTGCCTCCACCGTGCGTCTCGAAGGCTCGGAGAGCCAGGCCGCCATCTGGAAGCTGGGCGGCTCGGCCGACGTCGATGCCGTGGCCGCCGCCGCCCTGGAAGGCAACGAGCACCTGCCTGTCCTTTTCGGCGCGGTGAGCGAGCGGCGCACCGTGCGCTTCGCCTACCGGGGGAGCGAACGGACCGTCGACCCCTATCGCCTCGCCTACCGCAACGGGTTCTGGTACCTGGCGGGCTTCGACCGCGACAAGGGGAGCGAGCGTTCGTTCCGCCTCGACCGCTTCGAGTCGGCGCCGCTGGCGGGCGAGCCCAAGGCCTTCGAACGCCCGTCCACCCCGGCCACCCGCCCGGTGCACCCGTGGGAGATGGGGGAGGAGGACGAGCGCACGGCCCGGGTGTGGGTCGACGTCGAACAAGCCATGTGGGCCGAGGCCAAGGTGGGCGCCGACGCCGTGGTCGAACGCGGCGACGACGGCTCGGTGGTCGTCGAGTTGCGGGTCACCAACACCGACGCCTTCCGCACGTTCGTGCTCGGCTTCCTCGACCACGCCGAAGTCCTCGCCTCGCCCGACCTGCGCGACGACATGATCGCCTGGTTGCAAGCCGTATGAGCCCCAAGGGAGCGACGGCCGACGAGCGCCTGCGGCGGCTGCTGGCCTTGGTGCCGTGGGTGGCGTCGCAGGACGGCCCCACCGTCGAAGAGGTCTGCACCCGCTTCGACTGCACCGAACGCGAGCTGCTGGCCGACCTCGACCTGCTCTTCGTGTGCGGCGTCCACCCCTTCACGCCCGACACGCTCATGGAAGTCGACGTGGCCGAGGGACGGGTGTGGATCCGCTACGCCGAATGGTTCGCCCGGCCGTTGCGCCTGACCCCGGCCGAGGGCCTGGCCCTGGTCGCCGCAGGCAGCGCCCTGTTGAGCGAGCCCGGCACCGACCCCGAAGGCCCGCTGGCCCGAGGCCTCGACAAGCTGGCCGCCGTGCTCGGCGTCGACCCCGACGAAGCCGTCGAGGTCGAGCTGGGGGAGGCACCGGCCGACGTGCTGGCCACGTTGCGCGAGGCGGCCGCCCAACGTCGCCGCGTCGAGGTCGACTACTACTCCTACGGCAAGGACCGCTGGGCCCGCCGGGTCATCGACCCCTACCGGGTGTTCAGCCAAGCCGGGCAGTGGTACGTGCCCGCCTGGTCGCACGACGCGGACGGCGAGCGCATGTTCCGGGTCGACCGCATGCGCAACCCGGTCCTGCTCGACGAGACCTTCGACCCGCCCGCCGACGCCCCGACCAGCGCCGTCTACCACCCCCGGCCCGACGACCCCGTGGTGGTCCTCGCACTGGCCCCCGAAGCCCGCTGGGTCATCGAGCAGTACCCGGCCGAGAAGGTGGAAGGCGACACCGTCACCTTGCGGGTGAGCGAGCAGGCGTGGCTGGAACGACTGCTGCTGCGCCTCGGCCCGCGAGCCACCGTGCGCCAAGGGGCCGAGGGCGTGGCGGCGGCCGCTGCCACCCGGGTGCTGGCCCGCTACCGGTAGCGTGGCCCGACCGTGACCGCTTTCGCCGACGAGACCCCGCCGAGCCGGTCGCGCTCACTGCGCACCGGCCTGGAGTGGGTGGCCATCATCGCCGGCGCCCTGCTGGCCGCGCTGGCGGTCAAGACGTGGCTGTTCCAGCCGTTTTACATCCCCTCGCCGTCGATGCACCCGACGCTGAAGGTCGACGACCGGGTGCTGGTGGCCAAACGCAGCACGCACCCGGGCCGGGGCGACATCGTGGTGTTCAAGCGCCCGCCCGGCGTGGTGGAAGGGCCGCTCAACAAGGACCTCATCAAGCGGGTGATCGGCCTCCCCGGCGAGACCGTCGAGGGGCGCGACAACCAGGTGTTCGTGAACGACCGGGCGCTGACCGAGCCCTACCTGCCCGAGCGCACCGTCATCTCCGACTTCTCCAAGACCACACTGAAGCAAGGGCAGTACTGGGTGATGGGCGACAACCGGGGCAACTCCCAGGACAGCCGGGTCTTCGGCCCCATCGACCAGGACCTGATCGTGGGCCGCGCCTTCCTCCTCTTCTGGCCCCTCGGCGACTTCGGCCGTCTTTAGCGGGAGGCGCGGGCCAGGGCGTCGACCATGCGGTCGACGTGGTCGGAGTAGACGGCGTCGATGCCCATGCGCAGGACGTCGTCGAGCACCCGCTCGTGTTGGGCGTCCCAGCCGAAGCAGTAGCGCCCGAAGCGGTGGAACAGCGTGGCCATGCCGCCCGTCCAGTCGCTGTAGTGCATGTTCACGGCGTCGATGCCCGCGTCGGCCAGCGACGCCGCCCGCCGTTCCGCCCCTTCCTTGATACGGCGCATGCGGGTGGAGTCGACCAGGCGCACGTCATCGGCCAACGCCCGCCACGACGCCACCCGCTCCCAGTCGGGGTGGCACAGCCACAGGTGGTCGAGCGCCATGCCGCATTCGACGGCCGTGCGCACCACAGGCTCAGCGGCCGCCGGGTCCTTCACGTCGAGCGACAGGTGGAAGCCGGTGCCGCACTCCTCGAACAGCTCGGCCAGCGACGGCATATGGCCGGGCAACTCGGCACGCTTGACCTCGGCGATCGACTTGCGCCGCAACCCGCCCCGGGCCACCCCGTCGTGGTCGAGCACGGTTACGCCGTCGGCCGTCAGCCACACGTCGCTCTCCAGCCCCGAGGCGCCCAAGCGCAGCGCCAACTGGAAGGCCTCCAGCGTGTTCTCGGGCGCGTGGGCACGAGCGCCGCGGTGGGCGAAGCCGAGCGGGGGACGGAGCAGCGGGTCCACCGCTTCATCAGAACCGATAGGTGTCGCCGTGCGCCACGTAGTGCAGTTCAGTGGCCAGGCCCGCCTCGGCGGCCGCCCGTTGGAAGTCGGCCAGCGGCGACTTGAACACCGGGTAGTCGTTGTAGTGCACGGGCACTGCGGTGCGGGGTCGCACGATCTGCAGCGCCCGCACCCCAAGGGCTGCGTCCATGGTGAGCAGGATGCCCGCCACCCGGGTGCCGCCCAGGTGGATGACGCACAGGTCGATGTCGGGGTAACGGGTGGCGATGTCGTGCAGCCGGTCGTCGACCAAGGTGTCGCCGGTGATGTAGAGGCGGGACCCGTCGTCGAACTCCAGCATCGAGCCCATGACCGGCGGCAGCAAGGCGCCGAGCGGCGCCGGTGCGTGCTTGCCCGGCATCGACGTCACCCGCACCCTCGACTCGCCCCGGGTGAACTCGCAGAACTCCCACGTACGCAGTTCGATGGGACGACGGAAGCCCTGGCTGCGCAGCTTCCGCGCCGCGTGGGGCTCGGTGACGATGGGCACGTCCTTGTCGAGCTCGGCGGCGGCCACCCTGTCGAAATGGTCGCCGTGGTGGTGGGAGAGCACGACGAAGTCCAACGGCGGCAGGTCGGCGATCTGCAGAGCGGGCTCGGTCAGCCGCTTCGATCGCAGCCCCAGCCCCAGGTACACGCGGTCGCCCGCGTGCAGGAAGTTGGGGTCGGTGAGGATGGTGAAGCCGCCCACCCGCAACAGGACGGTGGCCGTGCCGATGAAGGTGAGCTCGCCGTGCATGACGGCGGCACTACCCGTTACGGCAGCCGGATGCCCGTCTGGTTGGCGCCGCCCACCGGCTCGGGCGCCGCCGCGTCCTTGGGCAGGGTGAAGGCGAAGCGGCTGCCCACGCCGAGGCGGCTCTCGCACCAGATGCGGCCGCCCAAGGCCTCGATGATGCGCTTGCACAGGTAGAGGCCGATGCCCACGCCGCCGTGGGCCCGGGTGGTGGTGCCGTCGAGTTGGCGGAAGCGCTCGAACAGGTGGGCGATGTCGCCCGAGTAGATGCCGGGGCCGGTGTCGGTGACGGAGACCTCCACCACCTCGCCCTTGTCGACCAGGTCGACGACGACTTCGCCTTCCGAGTACTTCACCGCGTTGTCGAGCAGGTGGTGGACGACCTGGTGCACCTTGGTGGCGTCGAGCTCCAGCTCCACCGGGCGACGGGGGCGGCGAACGACCACCCGTTCGTGGTTGGCCGCCTGCTCTTCCAACAGCCCGCCCAGGTCGTGCAGTTCGAGCTCCACCCGGCAGCGGCGCTGCTCGATCGCCGAGACGAACAGCAGGTCTTCGATGAGGCGTTCGAGGCGGCCCACGTTCGACTGGAGGGCACCCAGCGCGGTCTCCCGCTTGTCGTCGGCCAGGGTCGCCCACCGCTTGGTGAGGGTGTGGAGGTAGCCCTTCATGACGGTGAGCGGGGTGCGCAACTCGTGGCCGATGACAGCCACGAAGTCGGCCTTGAGGGCGTCGACCTGGCGCTCGCCGGTGAGGTCGTCGAGCACCAGCACCCGGCCCAGCGTGCGGCCCGAGGCCGAGCGCACCCGACGCACGGTGGCCCGGTAGACCCGCTGCTCCTCGATGCCGAGCACCACTTCGGCGGCCCCTTCGTCGGCCCCTTCGGCCAGCATGGCCTCCAACAGCTCGTTGCCCAGGCGGCCCGCCACGGGCTGGCCCGACTCGAAGTTCGACGCCATGCGGAACAGCTCGCCGGCCGCGCCGTTGACCTCCACGATGCGGGCCGCTTCGTCGACCACGACCACCGGGTTCGGCATGGAGTGGACGATCGACGTGAGCTGCTCCTCGTGGTCGCCCACCAGGCGGTACAGCTCGGCGGTGCGCAGGCACGAGGCGGCGTGGGCGGCGAAGGCCGAGAGCACGGCGGCACGAGCGGGGTCGGGCGGGCCGGGGAAGAGCAGCACGAGGTGGCCGATCTTGCGGCCGTCGGCCACCAAGGGCACGCAGACGGCGACTTCGCCGAGGCGGGCCAACTGGGCCACCACGGGGTGGTTGGCGGGCTCCACCCGCAACTCGTCGGGCAACAGCATGGAACGGAACTCGGGGTGGCGCGAAGCCCGCAGGAGGCGCTCGTGGTCGATGCCCCGGTAGTGGCCGACCTTGACTGCGCCGTCCTGGAAGAGGGCGCAGAAGCCCGAGGCCACGCCGAAGAGCTGCTGGCAGGCGTCGAAGATGCGGCTGAGCACGGCGTAGGTGTCGACCTCGGCGCCCAGGGCAGCCAGTGTGTGCAGCACCTCGGGCAGTTCGGCCGAGCCCGACGGGGCGCGGCGGTCGAGGATCAGGGTGGTGGCATCGCCGTACAGGGGGAGGCCGGCAGCGTCGACCCGCTTGGCGTTGCCCGCCACCGCGAGGGCGCCCACGATGCGGCCGCCCGCCCGCAACGGCTCGGCCACCGCGACCATGCCGGTGTCGCCGTCGCGGCGGCGCTGGAGGCGGTCGGAGACGAGGGCGGCGTGTGCCGTCTCGCGGAGGAAGTCGGACACCTCGCCGGTGATGGCGACGACGGCGCTGCGGTCCGCTCCGGCGCGCAGCACCAGCCCCTCACGGGCGCCGGTGGCCGCCAAGGCGCCCCCGAGCACGTCGGAGAGGAGGCGAGCCGGGTCCGCGCCCGCCGCCAGCCCGCGCAGGACGGAGTGCAGCCGCTCGAGATGCTGGGGGTCCGGCACGCTGTTCCCATCGGCATTTCGGGGGCGCCGGTTGAGATGGGGACTAGTTACGCACACACCCGAAAATGCCCCATTCGGGCCATAGCCGCGAAGCCTCCGATGGCGCATGCTGCGAAGAGGGAGCGGGGGACGATTCGCTCAAGGTCTCAGAGGGAGAAGGCCGATGGGTACTGCAAAGGGAACCAAGGAGGCATGGGTGGCCACGATCAAGGCCAGTTGCCCCACGTGTGGGGATGTCGAGCTCACCACCCGCGACGTGCAGGTGCGGTTGTGCTCCACGACCAACGAAGGCTCCTACGCGTTCCGTTGTCCGGCCTGCCGCATGGCGGTGGCCAAGCCCGCCGAGCAGCGGGTGGTCGACGTCCTGGTCGCATCCGGCGTGCGCCTGTCGGTGTGGCAGATGCCGGCCGAGCTCGACGAGGAGCACTCCGGTGCCCCCGTCAACTACGACGACCTGCTGGAGTTCCACTTCGAACTGAAGGGCGACGACTGGTTCGAGCGGCTGACGGGTACGTTGGCCGGCGAGGACCATTCACTGTGACCACCATCTGGCTCGTTCCCCTTCTCATCACCTCCGTCGGCCTCGTGCTCATCGCGGCGTTCGCCCGCCGTGCCGCGCAGGAGGCCGCCGAACTGCGCCGCAGCACCGTTCGCCTCGGCGAACTGCGCCCGGCGCTGGTCGAGGTGCGCTCCGCCGCCGCCCACCTGCGGGCCGCGGCCGACGAGATGCGCACTCGCACCGGCCGCTGACGGCCGACCCGTAGACTCCCCGCCGATGGGCAACATCGGCATTTCCGAGATCCTCGTCGTGCTGGTGGTCGCCTTGCTCGTGCTCGGCCCCAACCGGCTTCCCGGCGCCGCTCGCCAGATGGGCAAGGCGCTGCAGGAGTTCCGCCGGGTCACCACCGACTTTCAGACCGACGTGCGTGACGCCTTCTCCGACCCGGGGGTCTTCGCCGAGCCGCCCACCTCGGCCACAGGCGCACCGCCGCCGGGCGCTCCGTCGCCCGCCGTCGAGGCGCCGCCCGCCGACGTCGACGAACCCCGCGACCAGGGGGCGTGATCCGCCTCCGCATCCCGCGGCGCGGCGCGCCCCGGCCGGCGGACGGCCGCATGACGGTCATCGACCACCTGGCCGAACTGCGCACGCGGCTGATGATCTCGCTGGCCGCCGTGGCCGTGGGCATGGCCGTCGCCTTCGGGCTCTACAACCACATCCTCGGGTTCCTGGTGGATCCGTACTGCGACGTGCTGCCGCCGGGCGATCCGTGCACGCTCTACATCCGTGACCCGGTCGAGGGGTTCACCACCCGGCTGCGGGTGTCGGGGTGGACGGGGTTGTTCCTGGCTTCGCCGGTCGTGCTCTGGCAGTTGTGGCGGTTCGTCACGCCGGGGCTGCACCCCCGGGAGAAGCGCTACGCCATCCCCTTCATCTTCTCGTCGATCGTGCTGTTCGCCGCCGGCGGGGCGGTGGCGCTGATCACCTTCCCCCGGGCGCTCGACTTCCTGGTGAGCGTGGGGGGCTCGGAGATCGAGCCGTTGTTCAGCCCCGGGCCGTACCTGCGGCTGGTCGTCTTGATGGTGGTGGCCTTCGGGCTGGCCTTCGACTTCCCCGTGCTGCTGGTGTTCCTGCAGTTGGCCCGGGTGCTCAGCAGCCGGGCGTTGGCGGCGTGGCGCCGCCAGGCCGCGGTGGGCATCGTGGCCGCCGCCGCCGTGCTCACCCCCAGCCAGGACCCGTGGTCGCTGCTCGCCATGGCCGGGCCGATGTACGTGTTCTACGAGGCGTCCATCCTCATCGGCCGCCTCCTGAAACGGTGACGCCGCTGCCGTTCTGGCCTGTCATTCGCGCCGCAGGCGGCGCGAATGACAGGCCAGAAAGCGTGAGGGTCGAACGATGAGGGCGGCGTTCGTCGCCGGGTTGGGGTTCGAGCCGGACGCCTTCCAGGTGCGGGCCTTCGACGCCCTCGACGCGGGCAAGTCGGTGCTGGTGGCGGCGCCCACCGGCTCGGGCAAGACGGTGGTGGCCGAGTACGCGGTGGCCAAGGCGCTCCAGGAAGGACGCAAGGCCTTCTACACCACGCCTCTGAAGGCGCTCTCCAACCAGAAGTACGGCGACCTGGTACGGGCGCACGGCACAGACAAGGTCGGCCTGCTCACCGGCGACAACGCCGTCAACGGCGACGCGCCCGTGGTGGTGATGACCACCGAGGTGCTGCGCAACATGATCTACGCCGGGTCGTCGGCCCTCGACGGCCTTCGGTACGTGGTGCTCGACGAGGTCCACTACCTGCAGAACCCCTACCGGGGTGCGGTGTGGGAAGAGGTGATCATCCACACGCCCCAGGAGGTCGACCTCGTCTGCCTGTCGGCCACGGTGTCGAACGCCGAGGAGTTCGCCGACTGGATCCAGACGGTGCGGGGGGCCACCGAGGCCATCATCGAGGAGCGCCGCCCCGTCGAGCTGCACAACCTCTACATGATCGGCGACCGCTCGTCCGAAGTGCCCCACCTGCTGCCGACCTTCGTCGACGGTCGGCCCAACTCGGAGGCCGCCGCCCTCGACAGCCGGGGCTTGAAGCAGCCGCCGGTGCGGGGCCGTCCCCGCTCGGGCCGCCTGTTCACGCCGCGGCGCACCGAGGTGGTCGACCTGTTGGGCGAGCACGACATGCTGCCCACCATCTACTTCATCTTCAGCCGCGCCGCGTGCGACGACGCCGTCAAGCGCTGCCTGGAGTACGGGCTGCGGCTGACCACCCCGGAGGAGCGGCGCCAGATCCGGGCCATCGCCGAGTCGAAGGTGGAGACGCTGTCCGACGACGACCTGCGGGTGCTCGACTACGGCACCTGGCTGAGCGGGCTGGAGATGGGCATCGCCTCCCACCACGCGGGCATGGTGCCGCCGTTCAAGGAAGCGGTGGAGGCGTGCTTTACGGCGGCGTTGGTCAAGGTCGTGTTCGCCACCGAGACCCTGTCGCTGGGCATCAACATGCCGGCGCGTTCGGTGGTCATCGAGAAGCTGACCAAGTTCACGGGCGAACGCCACGAGCCGCTGACGCCGGGGGAGTACACGCAGTTGACCGGCCGGGCGGGCCGCCGCGGCATCGACGACGTGGGCTACGCCGTCGTGTTGTGGTCGCCGTTCGTGCCCTTCGACCAAGTGGCGGGCCTGGCCTCGACCCGCACCTACGCGCTGTCGTCGTCGTTCCGGCCCACCTACAACATGGCGGCCAACCTGGTGCGGCGGTATCCGGCGGCCGAGGCCCACCACCTGCTCAACCTGTCGTTCGCCCAGTACCGCACCGACGCCGACGTGGTGCGGCTGGAGACGCAGTTGGAGCGCACCTCGTCGTTGCTGTCCGACGCCGAGGCGGCGGCCACATGCGAGATGGGCGACGTGGAGGAGTACCGATCGCTGCTGGGCGACCGCAAGGCCAAGCCGTCGCCCAAGGCGGAGACGGTGGAGGCGCTGACCCGGCTCAAGCCCGGCGACGTGGTGCTGGTGCCCGGCGCGGGCGGCGGGGGACGGGTCGCCGTGCTGGCCACCTCGCAGCGGCGGGGCGGCGACGCCCGGCTGCGGGCGCTGACGGTGGAGCGGCGCATGGTGTCGCTCGGCCCCGACGACTTCCCGGTGCCGCCGCGGCCGGTGGGCCGGGTCGACCTGCCCACACCGTATGCACCCAACAACACAGGGTTCCGCCGGGCGGTGGCCGCGGCGCTGATCAAGGCCCGCCTCCACCCCGACGCCGAGACCTCGCTGAAGCGGCGCCGCCGCCGGGAGGAGGAGGCGGCCGACCATCCCGTGGCTTCGTGCCCCGACGCCGCCGCCCACGTGCGCGCCACCGAGCGTGCCGGGCGGCTGCGGGGCGACGTCGACCGGCTGGAACGGCGCATTCGGGGCCGCACCGAGTCGCTGGCCCGCCAGTTCGACCGGGTGCTGCGGGTGCTCGAGGCGTGGGGCTACATCGACGGCTGGTCGCTGACGCCGGCGGGGGATCGGCTCTCCCGCATCTACCACGAGGCCGACCTGCTGATCGCCGAGTGCATCGAGACAGGGCTGTTCGACGGGCTCGATTCGGCTGCGGTGGCCGGGCTGGCGTCGGTCTTCACCTACGAGACGCGGGGGCCGGGCGCGGGCCCGGCGCCGTGGTTCCCGTCGCCCAAGGTGCGCCACCGCTGGACGGAGATCGAGCGTGTGGCCCGCGAGCTCAATGCCGCCGAGGAGGACGCCGGGCTGCCCATGACCCGCCCGCCCGACCCCGGGTTCGTGGCCCTGGCGTATGCATGGGCGGCGGGGGAAGACCTCGACGACGTGATCGCCGACGAGGAGATGTCGGGCGGCGACTTCGTGCGCAACGTCAAGCAGCTCATCGACCTGCTGCGGCAGTTGGGCGACATGGCCCCCGACCTGGAGACGGCCAAGGCGGCCCGGGCCGCGGCCGACAGCCTGTTCCGAGGCGTGGTGGCGGCGTCGTCTGTCGTCTCGACGTGACCATCCGCAAGGGGTCGGGCTACGGCGAACCCGCCGCTCGCCCGCCCGACCTGGTGGTGGCGTCCGACGCCGAGGCTCGTCGTGCCCTGGAGCAGGCCCGGCTGGAGGGGCGGCCGTTCCCCACGCTGGGGCTGACCGGTGGCGACCTGTGCCACACGCTGGGCGGCGAAGGCAGCCTCGACGTGGCCTTCCCCGTCGACTTGGGCGAGGTGCTGGTCGACGGGCGGCTGCACCTGTTCGTGGCGCATGCGGTGGCCCGCACCCGCACCTGGTCGTACGCCTTCGCCGCCATGAACGCCCAGTGGGTGGGCCGGTGGAACGCGGGCCCCAAGGCGCACCCGGGCGACGGGTTGCTCGACACCTACGAAGCGCGCCTGGCGATGGGGGAGCGGGTCAAGGTGCGCAGCCGCCTCCACCATGGCGCCCACCTCCCGCACCCGGCGATCAAGGAACGGCGCACCGCCGCCCTCCAGGTCGACCTGCCCCGGGCGCTGTCGGTCGTGCTCGACGGCGACGACGTCGGCCCCGCCCGCCACCTGTCGCTGCGCCTCCGCCCCGATGCAGTCCGCGTGATCGTGTGAGCGCGCCGTTAACCTCGGCAGCGATGCCGCCTTACGCCGTCGAGACGTTCACGGAGGATGAACAGGCCATCCTGCGGCCGTACTTCACCAACGTCGACCGGCCGGTGTTCGCCCTGGTCAACCTGCCCGAGGTGGTGAAGGGGGCGCTGTTCGCCCGCTACTCCCGCACGGCCAAGAGCCTGCGGCGCCTGTTCCTCGACGAGTTCGTGGGCGAGCTCGACATGAGCGGCGACGAGACGGTCGACGCCACAGTGGGGCTCAAGCGGGCCGAGGAGCTCTACGACCGGGTGTTCTTCGAGTACGGCGACGACTCGGTGGCCCAGTTGGGCGGCGTGCACCTGGCCTGCGAGCAGGCGTCGAACCTGCTGACCAAGGTGCTGGAGCGGGGCCGGCTCATGGCCTACCTGGAGCAGTCGACCCGCTACATCGCCTACGACGCCCGCCTGTCCAACGGCCGCTACCGCTACTTCCGCGACCCCCAGATCCTCGACTCGCCGCTGGGCGCCCGCTACGTGGGCGACATGGACCGCATGTTCGACACTTACGCCGAACTGCTGGCCCCCATGGGCGCCTACTTCGCCGAGCGCTACCCCAAGGGCGAGGGCGACTCCGACTTCGCCTACCGCACCTCGATCAAGGCCAAGGCCTTCGACTCCCTGCGGGGGCTGCTGCCCGCCGCCGCCCAGTCGAACGTGGGCATCTACGGCACCGGCCAGGCCTACGAGATGCTGCTGCTGCGCATGCGCTCGCACCCGCTGCCCGAGGCGCGGGCGTATGCCGACCTCATGCTGGAGGAGCTGCGCAAGGTCATCCCGTCGTTCCTCAAGCGGGTCGACCTGCCCGACCGGGGCGGCGTGTGGTCGGCCTATATGGAGTCGAACCGGGCGGCCATGGAGGAAGCGGCCGACGACCTGTTCGCCGACGTCGAGCCCGAGCCCCGGCCCATGGTCACCCTCGTCGACTACGACCCCGACGCCGAGGACAAGCTCGTCGCCGCCACCCTCTACGCCTACACCGACCTGCCCGAGGACCAGGTCCTGCGGCGGGTCAAGTCGCTGGCCGGCGAGGAGAAGGTGCGCATCCTGCGGGCCTACGCGGGGGAGCGCTCCAACCGGCGCCACCGGCCCGGGCGGGGCTTCGAGCGCATCGACTACCGCTTCGACGTACTGTCCGACTACGGCGCCTTCCGCGACCTCCAGCGCCACCGGCTGCTCACCATCGACTGGCAGGACCTCACCCCCCAGCACGGCTTCGTCATGCCCGAGGCCGTGGAGGAAGCCGGGCTGGCCGACCGCTTCGCCGAGTCGATGGACAAGTCGCGGCTGCTGCACGACGCCATCGCCGAACGCTTCCCCAAGCAGGCGAGCTACGCCGTGGCGCTGGCCTACCGGGTCCGCTACACGATGCACATGAACGCCCGCGAGGCCATGCACGTGCTGGAACTGCGCACCGGGCCCCAGGGCCATCCGGAGTACCGCCGGGTGTGCCAGGAGATGCACCGGCTCATCGCCGAGCAGGCGGGCCACCGGGCCGTGGCCGAGTCCATGCAGTTCGTGGACCACGGCACCTACGACCTCGAGCGCCTCGAGGCCGAGAACCGCGCCGAAGCCCGCCGCGCCACCCGCCCCTAACCCGCAAACTGTGCGGGGTTGAGGCTCATAGCGAGCCCAAACCCCGCACACTTCACATCGGCGGCCCCCGACCCCCATTCGAACTGTGCGGAGTTGGGGATCGTGGTGAGCCGTAACCCCGCACAGTTTGCGCACGACGCCCGGCGCCGCTGACCCCGCGAAGTGTGCGGACTTGTGGCTCATAGCGAGCTCGAACCCCGCACAGTTTGAGCCCGACGGCCGGCGCCCCTGACCCCTCGAAGTGTGCGGAGTTGGGGCGCGTAGCGAGCCGCAACTCCGCACAGTTCGAGCGGCGCTGTTCAGGTTGGGGTTTGTGTTGTCGATGTTGGCAAAGTAAAGTGTCCTGCCGGGGGCGGAAGGAGGTTCCATGCAACGATTCCGCGCCATCGCCGTCATTGCCGTACTCGCCCTCGCCGGGCAGGCCGCCGCCGGGACGTACCGGGTCCAGCGAGGCGACACCCTGTCCCGCATCGCCAGGAAACACGGCACCACCGTGCAGGCGCTGACGGCGGCCAACAGCCTGGCCAACCCCCACCGCATCTTCGAGGACCAGGTCCTCAACCTCGGCGGCAGCGCGCCCGCCGCCACCACCAAAGGCGCACCGGCCCTGTCGACCAAGCAGGTCGTGGTGGGCAACGGCGAACGCCGCCACACCGTGGCCAAGGGCCAGAACCTGGCAAGCATCGCCAAGCGCTACGGCACCACCTCAGCCGCCATCGCCAAGGCCAACGGCCTCAAGAGCGCCCACAAGATCCGGGTGGGCCAGACACTGACCATCCCCGGCGCCGCCGCCGACTGGTTGTGCCCCGTGCAGGGCAGCCGGGTCGACTTCTCCGACAGCTGGACCGCCCCCCGCCCCGGTGGCCGACGCCACATGGGCACCGACCTGTTCGCCTTCAAGGGCACCGCCGTCGTGGCCCCGGTGAGCGGCCGCCTGGTCCACCGCCAAGGCAGCATCGCCGGCCTCGCCTTCTACCTCTACGGCGACGACGGCAACGTCTACTACGGCGCCCACCTCGACGCCTACCAGTCGAAGCCGGGCCGCATCGAGCGCGGCGGGCGCATCGGGACCGTGGGCGACAGCGGCAACGCCAAGGGCTCCACCCCGCACCTCCACCTGGAGATCCACCTCGGCGGCAACGAGCCGATCAACCCGTACCCGACGGCCAAACGCTGGTGCTGAAGCGCCTCGTCGCTGTCGCCACCCTGCTGGCGCTGGCCTTTGCGGGCCAAGCCGCCACCGGCCGCACCTACAAAGTGCGCAAGGGCGAGACCCTCTCGGCCGTGGCCAAGCGCCATCGCACCACCGTGCAGGCCCTGGCCCAAGCCAACAAGATCAAGAACGTCAACCGGGTCGCCGCGGGCACCGTGCTGACCTTGCCCGGCGGCCGCGGCACGCCGACCCTGCGCAGCGCGGTTGCCACACCCAAGCCGCCCCGCAAGGTGTCCTCCAAGCTGCCCGCCCGCCTGCGCCAGTCGAAGGACCGCCTCGCCCTCTACGGCCACCTCCAAGAAGCGGCCGGCCGCTACGGCGTGCCCGCCGACCTGCTCATGGCCATGACGTGGCAGGAGTCGGGCTGGCAGAACACCAAGGTCTCCTCCACGGGCGCCATGGGCGTGGGCCAGCTCATGCCCGACACCGTCGACTTCGTCAACGAGGTCCTGCTGCGGGCCAAGCTCGACCCCGGCAAGCCCGAGGACAACATCCGCATGTCGGCCCGCTTCCTGCGTTACCTGCTCGACCAGAACGGCGGCGACGTCGACAAAGCCCTCGGCTCCTACTTCCAAGGGCTCGCCTCCATGCGCCGCCAAGGCCCGCTGCCGCAGACCAAGACCTATGTGACGGCCGTCCAGGCGCAGCGGCGCCTGTTCAGGTGACGTACAGGAAAATTCCACATTGCCGTTGACCTGCGACGACGCGTAAAAGCCCAGGTCAGACCACCTGCCCTGCCCCTTGACGGACGGCGGCGGTCTTGCGAGAGTGATCCTCGTTCCGAGACGCCCCATTGGCCAGGTCGTGGGCCTCCGGTTCCTGGGAAACCAGGCAAGCGGAGGGGGCCGTCGAGGGTAGCGGGGGTTCCCGAGAAGCTCAGTAGAGAACGTCCTAAGAACTCGTCCATCCCGGCAACGGGGTGGTGGTCGGGTGACGGACGGTACCAACGGCTTCTCGGGCCCCAGCCCCGCCCTCCGTGGCAACGGTCACACGGCTAGTCTCGTTCCCGCAGCCGTTCGTTGCAGGAGATGGGTGGGGACCTTGCCTGAGGAAGCGATCATTTCGCTGCGGGGCGTGACCAAGCGGTTCGGGTCACACACCGTGCTCGAAGACATCACCTTCGACGTCCCCAAAGGGCGGATCACCGCCATCCTCGGCCCCTCGGGCACCGGCAAGTCCGTCCTCCTCAAGAACATCATCGGGCTGCTGCGCCCCGAGGCGGGCGAGATCTGGGTCGACGGCGAGAACATCGTCGGCATGCGGGAGAAGGACCTCTACCGGGTCCGCCGCAAGTTCGGCGTGCTCTTCCAAGACGGCGCCCTCTTCGGCTCCATGACCCTGTACGACAACATCGCCTTCCCCCTGCGCGAGCACACCAAGAAGAAGGACAAGGAAGTGCGCGCCATCGTCGAGGAAAAGGCGGGCCTCGTCGGCCTGCTCGACCACCTCAAGAAGACGCCGGGCGAGGTGTCGGGTGGCATGAAGAAGCGGGCCGGCCTGGCCCGGGCGCTGGTGCTCGATCCCGAGATCGTGCTGTTCGACGAGCCCGACTCGGGCCTCGACCCCGTGCGCGTCGCCTACCTCGACGAGCTGGTCGTCAACGTCCAGAAGGAGACGGGGGCGACGTTCTTCATCATCACCCACAACATCCCGTCGGTCATGCGCACCGCGGAGTTCATGGGCGTGCTCTTCCGGGCGGGCCTGGTGAAGTTCGCCTCCAAGGAGGAGATGCGCACGACCAAGGACCCCATCATCAAGCAGTTCCTGTCGGGCCGGGCGCGTGGGCCGATCGGCATGGACGAGATGGCCCAGGACGTGCCTGCCATCCAAGGGGAGCTCGAAGCCCAAGAGGCCGAGCGCTTCGAGGACGAGGACGAGCCCGAGATCATGACGGTCTGAGCGGTGGCCAGCGCCTTCATCGCCAAGCCCCAGTTCCTGCTGCGTGAGACCGGCCACCTCTTCGCCATCTCGCTGGAGGGGCTGCGCGCCTCGTGGCGCATCCGCGAGTGGTTTCCCGAGTTCGTGGGCCAGTGCTGGTTCATCGCCAAGGTGACGAGCCTGCCCGTCATCCTCATCTCCATCCCCTTCGGCATGGTGATCGCCTTGCACGTGGGCTCGTTCAACCGCCAGCTCGGCGCCGAGGCGGCCACGGGCGCTGCCATGGTGCTGGCCATCGTGCGCGAGGCCGCCCCCGTCGCCACCGCCTTGCTCATCGCCGGGGCGGGCGGCTCGGCCATGACGGCCGACCTGGGGTCGCGCAAGATCCGCGACGAGATCGCGGCCATGGAGGTCATGGCCGTCAACCCCGTACACCGGCTGGTGACGCCGCGCCTGTGGGCCGCCTCCACCGTGTCAATCATGCTGGTGTCGCTGGTGAGCGTGGCGGGCCTGGCGGGCGGGTTCGTGTTCAACGTCATCGTGCAGGGCACCACGGCAGGCGCCTACTTCTCCGGCTTCACCGCCCTGGTGCAGCTGCCCGACCTGTTCCAGGCCCTGGTGAAGGCGTGGGTGTTCGGCTTCATCGCGGCGATGGTCGCCTGTTACAAGGGCCTGTCGGCCAAAGGCGGCCCCAAGGGCGTGGGCGACGCCGTGAACCAGGCCGTCGTCGTCACCTTCATCCTCATCTTTTTTGCCAACTTCATCTTGACCACCCTCTACTTCGCCCTGGTCCCGCAGAAGTTCTGATGGCCGCCATCGCCCCCGTCGCTCGCGCCCGCCGCATGGCCGTCACCGCCGGCAACGCCTTCGAGGAGGTGGGCAAGCAACTCACCTTCTACCTGCGCATCCTCAGCCAGATCCCCCAGATCTTCACCCGGGGCTACACCAAGCTGTTGTTCGTCCTCATCAGCGACATCACCATCGGGGCCGGGGCCATCATCGTGGGCGGCGGCATGGTGTTCGTCATCTTCTCGATGTCGTTCTTCACCGGCACCGAGGTGGGCCTGCAGGGCTACAAGGGCCTGCAGCAGATCGGGGCCGAAGCCTTCACCGGGCTGGTGGGCAGCTTCGCCAACACCCGGGAGGTGACGCCGCTCATCGCAGGCGTGGCCTTCGCCGCCCAGGTCGGGGCGGGCTTCACGGCCGAGCTGGGGGCCATGCGCATCTCGGATGAGATCGACGCCCTGGAAGTCATGTCGGTGCCGTCGTTTGTCTACCTGGTGTGCACCCGGGTGCTGGCCGCCTTCGTGTGCATCATCCCGCTCTACCTGTTCTCGCTGTACGCCAGCTTCTACGCCACCGAACTCGTCACCACGAAGTTCTTCGGGCTGTCGCCCGGCGTGTACGAGCACTACTTCCGGCTCTACCTGCCGCCCATCGACGTGGCCTACTCGTTGGCCAAGGCGGGCGTGTTCGCCATCGCCGTCAGCCTCATCCACTGCTACTACGGCTACTACGCCACCGGCGGCCCGGCGGGCGTGGGCGTGGCCGTGGGCCGGGCCATCCGCCTCAGCATCGTCACCGTCGTCATGCTCAACCTGATCATGTCGTTGCTCTTCTGGGGCGGCGGCAACACCGTCAAGATCGCGGGCTAGCGGACGAATGAACGAACGCCGCTTCCGCATTGCCGCCGGGCTCATCGCCATCTTGTTCCTGGCGTCGTCGACCTACTTCGGGGTGAAGGTGGCCGTCGGCGCCCTCAAACCCCGCTACCAGTTGGAGGCGTTGTTCAGCGCCGCGGGGCAGGGGTTGCAGTCGGAGTCCGACGTGAAGGTCCACGGCGTCGACATCGGCCGGGTCAAAAAGGTGCGGCTGAAGGACGGCCAGGCGCTGGTGCGCCTCGACATCGACAAGGGTGAACGCATCCCGGTCGGGGCGACGGCCACCATCCGGCCCAAGACCCTCTTCGGCGAGAAGTTCGTCGACATCGACCCGGGGCCCAACGAGACGGCGGGGCCGTTCCTGAGCGACGAGGACCGCATCGAAAAAACCGTGGGCGGCTTCGAGCTGGAGAAGGTGCTGAGCCAGCTCTATCCCATCCTCAAGGCGGTGAAGCCGGAGCAGGTGGCGGTCATCCTCGACACCCTGGCCGAAGGCGGCCGGGGCCAAGGCGAGAAGATCAACCGCCAGATCGGCAACTTCGCCGAGCTGGCCGAGATCCAGGCCCGCCACGACGCCGACGTGCGGGAGTTCCTCGACGACCTCGCCGCCCTCTCCGACGAGCTGGCCTACGGGGCCGACGACCTGGTGGCGACGGCCCGCGACCTCAACGTGGCCCTGCCGCCCCTCAACCAGCGCAGCGACGAGCTCGGCGTGCTGCTCGACCAGACGGCTCGGCTCACCGCCGACCTGGCCGACATCCTCAACGCCAACGAGTCGTTCCAGGTGAAGGCGGCGACCGTCGGCGGCAAGACCATCCAGACCCTCTTCGACCGGCGCACCAAGATCCCCGCCCTTGTCACCGGCCTGCGCCAGTACATCGAGGTGCAGGCCTCGGTGGCCCACATCGAAGCCACCGACGGCACCCTGCTGGCGGGCGTGAAGTTCATCACAGGCGAGGAGTGCCCGCAGGGCCGCAACCACTGCCCGGCCGTGTCGGGCGGCGCCTCGTCGTCGGCCGCAAGCGCCCCGCCTGCCGAGCAATCGCCCGTCCCCGGCGTCGGGCCCACACTGCCGCTGCCCGCGCCCACCACCGGCGCCCAAGGCATCCTCGACCTCCTCGGCGGATTGCTGAAATGAAGGCCACCATCGTCAAGCTGGCGGCGTTCATCCTCGTGTGCCTGGGCTTCACCGCCTACCTGGGCTTCACCATCGGCAACATCCGCATCGGCGACCTCGGCCCCTTCGACAACAGCTACGAACTGTCGGCCACCTTCGACGACGTCACCGGCCTGCTCAAGGACGACAACGTCAAGGTGGCCGGCGTGCGGGTCGGCAAGGTGACCGGCATCGAGATCGACAAGGGCAAGGCCGTGGTGCGCTTCAAGGTGCGCGAGGGCCTGCGCCTGCCCACCGACACCCAGGCCGCGGTGCGGTGGCGCAACCTCCTGGGCCAGCGCTACGTCTACCTCTACCCGGGCAGTGGGGCCACACTGCTCGACGACGGTGACCGGGTGGACAAGACACGGTCGGTGGTCGACTTAGGCGAGCTGTTCAACCGGCTCGGCCCCATCGTGCAGGCCATCGACCCCACGCAGGTCAACACCTTCCTCGACGCCGTGGTGGGCGCCCTCGACGGCAACGAGGCCAAGGTGTCGCGGGCCATCGACGACCTGGCCACGGTGGCCCAGAGCCTGGCGGCGCGGGACGAGGCCATCGGCCGCATGATCGAGAACCTCGACACCGTCACCGGCGCCCTCACCAGCCGCGACCAGCAGATCAAGGTGGTGCTCGACAACCTGGTGAAGCTGGCCCAGACGTTCAGCCAGAACACCGACGTGCTCAACCGGGCCGTCACCGACCTGGGCGACTTCTCCGACAACCTGGCCTTCCTGCTGACGCGCAACCGTACGCAGATCGAGTCGATCCTCACCGGCTTGCGGGTGCTGACCGACGAGGTCGACAACAAGCTGCCGACACTCGACGCCATCCTCACCAACCTCGACGAGACGGCCAAGCGCCTGTTCAACGCCTCCCGCTACGGCGAATGGCTCAACCAGGTCATCCCGTGCGGCCAGTTCTTCTATCCGACACCCGTCCCTGCCCAGACAGGCACGTGCGATCCCCACCAGGAGTCGCACATCCCCACGCCTGCCTCGACGTCGGGCGCCAGTGCGATCAGCGAACTGCTGGCGGTGCCGCGATGAAGTCGTTCGCCGACCGCAACCCCTACGTCATCGGCATCGTCTCGGTGCTCGTCATCGCCGCCGCTACCGGCATGGCCTTCATGGTCGGCATCCTCCACCTGCTGGAGCCCACCTACTCGGTGCAGGCCGTGTTCAAGGACGCCGCGGGCGTGCGGGTGGGCGACGAGGTGCGGGTGGCCGGCGTAAAGGCAGGCCGGGTCGACAAGGTGCGCGCCAACCGCGAGGCGGGAAACGTCATCGTCGACCTGGTGGTCAACGACGGCGTGCAGCTCGGCCCCGAAACCTCCGCCGAGGTGGCGCTCGAGACCCTGCTGGGCACCAAGTTCGTGCGCCTCAGCGGCCCGGTGGTGGAGCCCTACCTGGAGTCGCTGCCCGACGAGCGCCGACGCATCCCGCTGGAGCGCACCAAGACGCCCTTCGACGTCTTCGAACTGACCAGCATCGGCACCCGCGTCGCCCAGGAGACCGATACGGCCAAGCTCAACCAGTTCATCACCCAGTTGGCCGACATCACCGAAGGCAAGCACGACCAGATCAAGGATCTGGTCGAGGGCATCGCCACCGTGTCGGAAGCAGTCACCTCCCGCGAGACGCAGTTGCGCTCGCTGCTCGATCGCACCGAAGCGTTGTCGGGCACATTGGCCGACAAGGACCAGACGCTGGTCTCGCTCATCGACCAGAGCCGGGGCATCCTCACCCTGCTCGAACAGCGCAAGCGCGACATCGCCGCAGGCCTGGAGTCGGGCTCGGGCGCCTTCGACGAGCTGTCGCTGCTCATCACACACAGCCGCGCCTCCATCGACGCCATCCTCGACACCCTGCACCCCACCCTCGACATCCTGGCCAAGCACTACGACGACATCGACCGCACCCTGGCCTGGGTGGGGCCGGGCGCCTACCACCTGTCGAAGGCCACCTCGCACGGGCCGTGGGCCGACATCTACATCCGCTCCATCGGCCCCGACCTGGTGTGCGCCTTCCGACTGACAGCGGGGCAGCCGTGCTGAGGCGGGCGCTGGCCGTGGCGGTGGTGGTGGCCGCCGGCGTGCTGCCCGGCTGCAGCAGCGGCGGAGGCGACGGCTACCAGGTGACCGCCTACTTCGACAAGGCCGTCTCGCTCTACGAGGCGTCCGACGTGAAGGTGCTGGGCCTCTCGGCCGGCACAGTCGACGAGATCGAGGTCGAGGGCACCCGGGTGCGGGTGCGCATGACGATCAACGGCGACCAGCCGCTGCCCGCCGACGTGCAGGCCACCATCGTGCCGTTCTCGCTCATCGGTGAGCGCTACGTGCAGCTGTTCCCGGCGTGGACCCCGGGCCAGCCCCGGGCCCAAGGCGGCCTGGTCATCCCGGCGGAGCGCACCACCATCCCCACCGAACCCGACGAAGCGCTGGCCGCCCTCAAGAAGCTGCTCGACAGCCTCGACCCCAACGCCACCGGCAGGCTGGTCACCAACCTGGCCGACGACCTGCGGGGCAACGGCCAGGGCATCAACGACGCCCTGCGCGGCTTGGCCGACCTCACCTCCACACTGGCGGCCAAGGACGCCGAGCTCGTCGGCATCATCGAGAACTTCGACACGTTCACGGCCGCCCTGCGCACCCGGGAACGCCAACTGGGCCAGGTCATGGACCAGTTCGCCTCGGCCACCAGCCTGCTGGCCGAAGAACGCGAGAACATCGCCAAGCTGGTCGACTCCCTGTCGCGCCTGTCGGCCGACGGCCTCGACCTGGTGAACGAACACGGCAGCCGCCTCGACCGCGACCTCACCACCCTCACCCGGGTGCTCCAGTCGGTGCGGGCCAACATCGACGCCGTCGGCGTCCTGCTCGACTCCGGCCCCACCTTGGTGGCAGGCGACGACTTCGAGGGCACCGAAGACGGGCTGATCGCCGCATGGGACCCGACGTACCACCACATCGACCTGCGCAACGCGGCCGAGCCCACGTTGGCGCAGTTCCTCGACTCCGTCGGCTTCGGTCCGGTACAGGGCGTGTGCCTGCCGCTCGACGTCGACTGCGAAGCCACGCCCGGGCCGACGAGCGCATCGGCGTCACGGGCCTCGCGCAGCCAGCCCATGGGCAACGGCGGGGGCATGCTGCGGCCCCTGGAGTCGCCGGCCGAGGCCTCGGCACAGTCGGCGGCCGCCCCGCTGCCGGAGTTGTCGATGGCTGTGCCCGCCAAGGCCACGCCCGCCGGTTCTTTCGACTCGTTCAAGCGCATGGTGCGTGGCCTGATGGAGGCGGCGTGGTGAGGCGGCGGCTCGCCCTGCTGGTCGTCGTGGCCGCCGTGGCCGGGGTGCTCGGCGGCTGCTCGGGCGGCAGCCGCACAGTGGTGGCCACCTTCGACGACGTCGGTGACCTGCAGACCCGCGGCGGGGTGCAGGTGGCCGACGTGCGGGTCGGCTCCATCCAGGACATTGACCTCACCGACGACTTCAAGGCCCGGGTGAAGCTGCGGCTGAACGACGGCGTGCGCATCCCCAAGGCGTCCACCGCGTTGATTCGCACCACCTCGCTGCTGGGGGAGAAGTTCGTCGAGCTGCGGCCCACCGGCGACCCCGCAGCGGGGCCGTACCTGGCCGACGGCGACGTCATCGTCCAGACAGCCGAAGCACCGGAGCTCGAGTTCATCGCCGAGGAGGCGGTCACCGTGCTCGGTGCCGTGAACGGCGACGACCTCGCCGCCATGATCCGCACCGGCGCCGAAGGCTTCGGCGGCAAGCAGGAGGAGCTGGGCAACCTGCTGTCGGACCTGTCGACCATCAGCCGCACCCTGGCCGACCGCTCCACGGCCATCACCGGCATCATCGACGGCCTCGACCGAGCGGCCGTCACCCTGGCCGCCGGCTCCGACGACATCGCCAAGCTGCTCGACAACCTGGCCACCGCCACCCAGGTGCTGTCCGACAACCGCCAGCGAGCCATCACCGCCCTCGACCGCATCGCCGCGTTGGCCGACAACCAGAACCGCATCCTCGATCGCTACCGCGGCGACATCGACCGCCAGATCAAGCAGGTCGAGGCCATCGTGGAGATCGCCGCCACGCAGACGGCCGAGGTGTCGAACCTGCTCGACTGGCTGCAGACCTTCACCGAGCGCATCCCGCGGGTGATCCCCGGCGAGTTCACCCAGGTCTACATGTGGGCCATCCCTGCCGAGCAGGACCCCCGGGTCGAGGACGAAGGCAGGCACCCATGAGGCGCGCCCACCCCGTTCTGGTCCGTACATCCGGCGCCGTGGCGCCGGATGTACGGACCAGAACGACGGAAGAGGACCTCCGATGAGTCGGCGCGTCTTCGTCAACCTCATGACGTTCCTCGTGGCCTCGGTGCTCATGGTCGGCTGGGCCGTCAGCAACATCGTCAGCGTCGAGCAGTTGGAGAAGCCGTACCCCCTCTCGGTGCAACTGGCCAACTCGTTCGGCGTGGGGGCCAATGCCGAGGTGACCTACCTGGGCGTGAGCTACGGCGCCGTCGACAGCGTGGAGCGGGTGCCGGGCGGCGTGGTGCTGCGCCTCAAGATCGAACGGGGCAAGGAGATCCCTGCGGGCTCCACCGCCCACGTGTTGCGCAAGTCGGTCATCGGCGAGCCCTACATCGACTTCGCTCCGCCGCCCGGCTACACCGGCGAGGGCGCCGCCTACCGCCCGGGCGAGCAGGTGCCCAAGGAGCGCACAACCATCCCGCTGGAGTTCTCCGAGCTGCTGCGTTCGGCCGATGCGCTGCTGGCCTCGGTGCCCCCCGAAGACCTCTCGACGCTGCTGCACGAAGGCTCCGTCGCCCTGCAGGGACGCACCGAGTCGCTGCGGGCCCTGGCCGACGCAGGCGACCGCCTGTCGGGCGCGCTGGCGGCGCGCACCGAGGCACTCGACCGCCTGGCCACCAACGGCACCCGGGTGACCGACGTGGTGGCCGACCACCGCAACTCGTTGGGCCAGTCGCTCCGCGACCTGCGCCAGTTGGCCGACACCCTGAAGAGCGCGAGCGGCGACACCACGGTGCTGCTCGACAAGGGTTCGCAACTCGTCACCCAGGTGGCCGACATCGTGGCCAAGCACAAGGGCAACCTCGACTGCGACCTGAAGACGCTGGAGCTGGTGACCGACATCGCCAACACCGATCGGCGCATCAAAGGCCTGGCCACGCTGCTCGACCTCGGGCCGCAGGCCTTCGGCCAGGTGTGGGACGCCACCGACGTCGAGGACGGCCAGCGCTGGATCAGGGTGGGCGCGGTCTTCCCCGAGGAGCGGCCGCTCCAGTACACACCGCCCAAGGACCTGCCCGCGGTGCCCGCCGTCGGCCCGTGCACATCGTCGCTGCGGCCGGTCTCGGTGGCGGGCGGGTCGGTGGTGCCGACGGCCCAGCCGAGCACGGGCGGCCTGGCCGCCACCGGCGGCACGCCGACGGCGGTGCTGGGCGCGGCCCTGTTGCTCACGGCCCTGGTGGCGCGGCGGGTGCGTCTACGCTCCCCGCGGTGAGCGACACGGACCCCACCGGCCGTCCGGCCGACGCCGAGCCTGTCGTCCCCGACCCCGAGCAGTCGACGCCCGACGCGGCCGACGGCTGGGCCGCGCCCGACGCTCCCGACCCCGTCCCGCCGCCCCCGCCGCCCGACCCCGTCCCGGCGCCCGCGCCGCCGCCCGTCGTCACCGCTGAACCCGAACCCGAACCCGAGGCCGCGCCGGAGGCTGCACCGGAGGCCAAGGGCAGCCGTCGCCTGCTGGCGGCCTGCGTTGCCCTGTTCGTCCTGTCCGTGGCCCTGGCCGCTCTGGCCGCCGTGCTCGCCTCCCGCCTGGAGTCCGAGCGCAGCCGGCGCAACGACGTCGAGGAGGTGGCGGGCCGCTTCGCCACCGCCTTGCTCACGTACAACCACGAGAACCTCGACGAGTCCCGGGAGCGGGTGCTGGCCCTGTCGACCGGCAAGTTCCGCGAGGAGTACGAGCAGGCCTTCAAGGGCGGGCTCGACGTGCTCATCAAGGAGACCAAGGCCACCTCGGCGGGCACCGTCACCGACATCTTCATCGGCCCGGTGGAGGACAACACGGCCAAAGCCATCGTGGTGGCCAACGCCACCACCGAGGGCACGACGGGCACTCGGCGCAGCGTCGCCTCCTACATTCAGCTCGTGCTGGTCCACGTCGGCGGCGAGTGGCGGGTCGATGGTGTGACCAACCTCAATTTCGGGCAAGGGACCACCCCGACCACGACGCCGAGGTAGCGCGATCAGCGGGTGTATGGTTCCGCCCGCACAAACCGCCTCCAGAGGGACCTATGGCTGACGACGAGCTCGACGAAGAACTTCTCGACGACGACGCAGAGGAGCCCGAGGACCTCGACGACGCCGACATCGACGAGCTTCCCGACGACGAAGACGAACTGCTCGACGACGAGCTCGATCCCGTGCTCGACGTGGTCGACGACGACGCCGTGGTCGACGACGACGACGTGGTCGAGGTACCCGTGGCTGTCGTGGTCACCGACGAAGAAGAGGAAGTCGACGACGACGAGGATGTCGACGCCGACGACGTGGAGGCCAGCCTCGACGAGATCCTGAAAGAGAAGCTCGTCGTGGCCGACGACGAGGACGAGGACGAAGAGGCACCCGAGGCCGACGAGCGGGGCGACACCGCCCTGAAGGTGCTGCCCAAGCAGCCCGACGAGTTCGTCTGCCAGTCGTGTTTCCTGGTGAAGCACCCGAGCCAGTTGGCGGACCCGGCGCGGAACTACTGCCGAGACTGCGTCTAGAGAAGGGGCACGCCGTGGCCTACCGGAGGATCGTCGTGGGCACTGACGGGAGCGACACCGCCACGTTGGCGGTGCGCCACGCCGCCGAGTTGGCCGCGGCCAGCGGCGCCACCCTCACAGTGGTCACCGGCTTCACCCCCGACCCGGCCACCGAACGGGCCCGGGCCGAGGCCCCCGAAGAGGTGCGCTGGCGCATCAGCGACTCGGTCGCCGCCGACGAAAAGGCAGGCAAGGCCATGCGCCTGGCCACCGACATCGGCGTCGCCACAGTCGAGTCGCGCACCGCCTCGGGCGACCCGGCCGACATCCTCATCGACACCGCCACCGACGTGGGCGCCGATGTCATCGTCGTCGGCTCCAAGGGCATGGCCTCGCCTACCCGGTTCATCCTCGGCAGCGTGCCGAACAAGGTGTCGCACCATGCCCCGTGCGACGTCTTGATCGTGCACACCGCCGACTAGGAGGATGCGGCTATGACCGACGAGAAGGGACCGCTCGACCAGGCGCTTGACCTCTTCGTGTACGCCCCCTTCGGCTTCGCCCTCGCCGCGCGTGACGAACTGCCAAAGCTGGTGGAGAAGGGGCGCGCCACGCTCGACCCCCAGCTGACCATGGCCCGCATGATCGGCCAGTTCGCCCTGACGCAAGGCCAGAAGGAAGCCGAGAAGGCGGTCAAGCAGGCCGTCGACATGCTGGGCGACGTACTGGGCCGGCCCACCCCGCCGCCCCTGCCTGCCGACGAGCCCGCTGCGGGGCCGGCGCCCGCTCCTGCGCCTGCTCCTCGTGCACCGAAGGCGGCGAAGGCGGCGACCAACGGCTCGGGGCCCTCGGCCGAGCACCTGGCCATTCCCGGCTACGACGCCTTGGCTGCATCGCAAGTGGTGCAGCGGCTGGCGGGCTTGTCGGTCGAGGAGCTGGAAGCGGTGCGGGCCTACGAAGAAGCCACCCGCCACCGCAAGACGATCCTCACCCGGGTGGCGCAGCTCCAGGCCGAAGCTGCCGAGCGCTAGTTGGAAGCCGCCCGTCGGGCCGGCCCAGCCGATCTCGACCGGCTGGCAGAACTGGGTCGCCTGGCCCGCCAGGAGCTGGCCGCCATGGACCGCGGCGGGCCGCTGTTCGTGGGACGCGAGGCCACGCCCGCACCGGTGCTCGACCTCGACCATCCCGAGCGGGTGGTGGTCGTCGGCACCATCGACGAGATAGCCGTGGGCTACGCGGTGGGGCGGGTCGAGTCGTTGCGCGACGGGGGGCGGCTCGGCGTGGTCGAAGAGCTCTACGTGGAGCCCGACGCCCGGGGCGTGGCAGTGGGGGAGGAGATGATGGACGACCTTCTGGGGTGGTTCGGCGAGCAGGGCTGCCAAGGCGTCGATGCCATGGCGTTGCCCGGGGCGCGGCAGACTAAGAACTTCTTCGAGCGGTCGGGGTTCAGCGCTCGCCTGCTCGTCATGCATCACAAGCTGGGCGGGGGCGACGATGCCGTCGAGGCCTGAGGTCTGCGTGGGCGCGGTGGCCGTCGACAACGATTGCCTGCTGCTCGTCCGGCGCGGGCGAGGGCCGGCGGCGGGCGAGTGGTCGGTCCCCGGCGGCCGAGTGGAGGGCGGCGAGACGCTGGTCGAAGCTGTGGTGCGCGAGCTGCTGGAGGAGACGAGCGTCGAGGGGGTGTGTGGCGAGCTGGTGGGCTGGGTCGAACGCATCGGTGACGATTACCACCACGTGATCCTCGACTTCCGAGTCGACGTGCTGGCCGACCAGGACCCGGTGGCGGGCGACGACGCTGCCGAGGCGGCATGGGTGCCGCTGCCTGAGGTGGCCGAGCTCCGACTGGTCGACGGCTTGGCCGAGTTCCTCCACGAACACGGCATCCTCGATGTCATCACCTGACCCGAGTACATAGCTCACCTGACAGGTGAGCTATGTACTCGGGGCGCGAGGTCAGCGGCCCTTCCACTCCGGGGGGCGCTTCTCGATGAAGGCCCGGGGGCCTTCGGCGAAGTCCTCGGTGGTCATCATGGAGGCGAAGCCTTCGTTCGACAGGCGCCACAGGGTCTCGTCGTCGGCCCCGGCGTCGGCCGCCAGCACCACCCGGCGGCTGGCCTGCACGGCGAGCGGCGCGTTGGCGGCGATGCGCTTGGCCAGTGCCATGGCCACATCGACCACGGCGCCGTCGTCGGCCAGCGCGTTGACCAGTCCGAGCCGCTCGGCTCGCTCGGCAGGGATGGGGTCGCCGGTGAGGATGGCCTCCATGGCCACCTTGGTGCCGATGACGCGGGGGAGGCGGAACAGCCCGCCGGCGGCGGCCACCAGCGCCCGCTTCACCTCGGGCAGCCCGAAGGCAGCAGAGCGAGCGGCCACGATCAGGTCGCACGACAGGGCGATCTCGCACCCGCCGGCGAAGGCGGGCCCGTTCACGGCGGCGACGATGGGCTTGGCCCGCTCCCGCCGCACGATGCCGGCGAAGCCCCCCCGAGCCGTGCTCAGGGCGCCCGCGTCGCCACCGGCGATGGCCTTGAGGTCGGCACCGGCAGAGAACACCGGGCCTTCGCCGGTGAGCACGCCGACCCAGACGTCGGGGTTGGCCTCGAGCCGGTCGATAGCGGCCTCGATGCCCTGGGCGACATCGCCGTTCACCGCGTTGCGGGCTTCCGGGCGGCGGATGGTGATGAGCGCGACTCGCCCTCGTTCTTCGTAATCGACCATGAACGAGGAAGCTACCTGGTGGAGGTACGCTTTTCGAGGTGACGGAAACCGGTCACTTCCAGTGCCCGTTCTGCAACTCCTACGACGTCAGTCGTCTTTACGTGGCGTCGGTCAACATCGACGCCTGTGAGTGCGCCGGATGCGGTGCCCGTTGGGACGAAGACTGCGGCACGGGCGAGTACCGCGGCCGTGCCGATCGCTCGTCGGTGCTCATGCCCCGCCAGCGGGGTTGAGGCTCAGCGCGCGGGCTGCAGCTGCTGGATCTCGACTTGGGCGCGGCGGGCGAACTCGAGGATGACGGGGCGCATCTCCGCCAGGATCCTGTCGAGCTCGTCCCCACGGGGATGCCATTGCTTCAGGCGCTCGTCCATCGGAAACTCCTCTCTGCCTGTGCTATCGGCAGACAAAGCCCTGAACCGCACCAAAATGTTGGGGAACTTCAGCCCTCGGCCGGCGCGGGCGGTGCGGCCGCCGCGGGTGGGGCCGACGGGGGAGGGGGCGGGACCGGCCGCTTGCCCGGCGGACGCCGGGTCGGCGGGGGCGGCGGCATGTCGAGCCCGAGCATGGGCGCCAGCGCGGGCACGAGCCCCGAGGCCTGCTTGGCCGCCTGCAGCAACTGCTCGCCCGGCTCGGCGGGCAGCCCGGCGGGCTTGACCTGACGGCGCACGGGGGAGGAGGCCACGGCGTCGAGCACGGTGGCCCACCGGTCGGGGGCGACCTCGGGGTTGAGGGCCTCGCCTGCCGCGGTAGCCAGGCGGGTGGCGATTTCGGCGGGGAAGCGGGTGCCGGGATCGGGCGGCCGCGACGAGACCCGCAGGGCTCGCACCAGCCGGCCGTCGTCGAGGCACGTGGTGATCTCCGCGACCCACTCCTCGCGCTGCTTGGCCACTCGGCCTTCGAGCGCCTCGCGCAGTGTGCCCGCCAACAGGCGGGTCTCGTCGTCGCGGGCACCGGCGTCGGCACCCGACACCACCGAGCGCAGGTCGCGCAAGGCGATCTCGTCGACTTCCTTGGCCGCCGCCTCGGCCCGGTCGCGCCACTCGGCCACCTTGAGCCGGGGGAGCAGTTCTTCGGCCATGGCCAGGAACGGCTCGGAGCGCACCTCGGGCTCGCCTGTCTCCCGTAGCTTGGCGTTCTGGGCCTCGACCGCTTGGCGAACAGCGGGGATGCCGCCGCGCAGCACGGCTTCGGCCACCGGCCGCTGCTCGGGGGAGAGCGCTTCGAGCACGGCAGCGCGGTGGACGTTCAGCGGGGTGAGCCGCTTGGGCTTGGGCGCTGCGGGCTTTTCTTCACGGGGCGGACGGGGCTCGCGGGGCGGACGGGCGGGACGCTCGCGTCCTTCCGAGGCCGGACGCGGGGGACGGGTGCCGCGGCGATCGCCGCCGCCTTCGCGGGGAGGACGCGGGCCGCGGTCACGGTCGCCGTCACGATCGCGGCGGGGGCCGCCCCGGCCCTTGGGCACCAACGACGAGGTGACGCCGCCTTGCTCGGCGCGCGGCGGGCCGATGATCTCCAGCCGCTGCGGCTCCTTGCGTTCCTTGCCCTTGGGGGGCAGGACGGCGGTGACGGTGATGCCTTCGATCTCGAACTCGGCATCGGCGCGTACGACATCGCCGACGGCCGCGCCTTCGTAGAGGAGCTTGCCTTCCAGCACGCCCTTCGGCTGCTTGGCCCCGGCGGCACGCCAGGTCCACGTGCCGTCAGGGCGCGCGCTGGTGAGCTCGATGTCGATCCTGCGGGCCATAGGCCCATCAACCTACAACGCGACAGGATGGGCCTGTGCCGACCGACATCCCTGTTCTGTTCGTCCACGGGTTCACGTCGTCGTTCGATCGGGGGTGGCGACAGGCGGGGTGGCCCGACCTGGTGGCCGACAGCGGACGGCCTGTTCTCGGTGTCGACCTGCTGGGCCACGGTGACGCGCCCAAGCCCCACGACCCCGCCGCCTATGCCGAGATCGGTGCGGGCGTACTGGCCGCCATGGAGGACCACGAGGTGGTCGACGGCGTCGGCTTCTCGGCCGGCGCGGGTGTGCTGCTCGACTTGGCCGTCGACTACCCGACGCGTTTCCGGCGCCTGGCCCTGTTGGGCATGGGGGCGGGCTACTTCCGTACCGACGTGCCCGAGCCGCTGGCCTTGGCGCTCGAGGGCAAGACCGAGGTGGTCGACCACCCGATGGCCCAGGCGTTCGTGCGTTTCGCAAACTCGCCGGGGCAGGACCCGCTGGCGCTGGCTGCGTTCCTGCGCCGACCGCTGCCCGACCGTTCGCCTGAACGACTGGCAGCGGTGAAATGCCCGGTGCTGATCGTGCTGGGGGACCGCGACGGCAACGGCCCGGCCGAGCCGTTGGCCGACGCGCTGCCCAACGCCGAGGTCACCGTCAAGGTGCTGCGGGGCGTCGACCACCTGGGGACCCCCGGCGACTTCGGGTGCGTCGACGCCACGCTGTCATTCCTCGAGGACGGTGCGTAGGGCGTCTCGGGAGGCGTGGCGGCGCACCACGGTGGAGCCCGCTTGGCCCAGCACCTTGAGGTAGCCCGCCGTCGTCTCCAGCGACTGGTGGCCCATGACCTCTTGGAGGTCGCGCAGGGGAGCGCCGCTGCGCACGGCCTCGGTGGCGAAGGTGTGGCGGAAGGCGTGCACGACCGCCCCGGGCGGCGGCTGGTAGCCCGCCCGGCGGTACCACGTGTCGACCAGGCGGCGCAGGGCGGCAGGGGTGAAGCGGCTGCCGTCGGCCCGCACGAACAGCGGCTCGTCGGCCTTGGGCGCGCCGAGGCGCTCGGCGCGCTCGGCCAGGTAGCGGCGGAGGAGGGCAGCGGCTTCGTCGTTGAGCTCGATCACCCGTTCCTTGTTGCCTTTGCCCAGCACCCGCAGCAGCGGGGTGGGGCCGTCGAAGTCGACCAGGCTGGCCACGTTGGCGCCCATGACCTCGGCCAGGCGCACGCCGGTGGCGGTGAGCACGGCGGCCAGGGCCAGGTCGCGGCCCGGCCAGGGGTGGCGGGCCCGGGGGTCGGGCTGGGCCATGGTCGACAGCATGCGCTGGACGACGCTCATCTCCAGCGGCTTGGGCAGGCGTCTGCGGGCCCGGTCGACCTCCAACTGGTCGAGCGGATTGGTGGGCAGGTACTCGTTGCGCACCAGGAAGCGGCAGAACTGGTTGAGGGCGATGCGGGCCCGGGCTCGGCTGGCAGGCGACCGGCCTGCGGCGTGGAGGGCGAGCACGTCCTCGACGGCCCGTGGGGTCACGTCGGCCGGGCGCAGCTGGGCCAGGGCGGCCCGGGCCTTGACGAAGCTCTCAGGACGCACGCCTGCCTTGCGCAGCCCTTGCACCCAGTCGTCGGGCTCGGGCACGACAGGCGGCGGGATGCCCAGCGCCTGGAGGAAACAGCCGCCCAGGATGGCCAGGTCGCTGATGTAGGCCGCCCGGGTGTGGGGGGACATGTCCCTGGTGGTGAGGCGGGAGACCCACCGGGTGAACGGCTCGTCCAGGCCTATGGCGCCCATAAGCAGAATTATCGCCGCTTCAGCCAGGGCCGTGGTGGACCCTCTCCCGAACCTGCGTACGAAACGTTGCGGAAAGCGCAACGTTTCGGGGGCAAGTTCGTCGGGTCAGCTTAGGACGGTACCGGCCTCAACCCCGGCTGTCCCGCACCGGCGGCCAATTCCGGCGGCAGTGCCTATCCGTCTCCTACGCTGTCGGGCGTCCGGGCGCAGGGCCGGGACGCTCACAGGGGGGAATCGCCTTGCTGCTCGCCTCGTCGTACTTGCTGTTCGCTGCCGAAGACGCTTCCGGTGGCATCGCCGTACTGTTCGGACTCGCCATCCTGGCGTCGGCCTACTTCGCGCCGTCGATCGTCGCTGTGGCCCGGGGGCACCACAACATCGGCTCGATCGTCGTGATCAACCTGTTCCTCGGCTGGACGTTCATCGGCTGGGTCGTCTCCTTGTCGATGGCGCTGAGCGCGGTGCGCCGCACCACTTAGCGCCCGTAGCGGACGGGAGCCCGGTAGCCCGCACCGACGAACGGCCTGCCGGTGCGGGTGGCGTGGCGCCACTGCAACGAGATGCGTGTACCGACGGCGCGGCCCGGCAGGTACGGCACCGAGTGCTCCCAGTCGGCCTGGCAACGGCCGCCCATGACGATGAGGTCGCCGGGCCCCGGTGCCAGGTCGTGGGTGGCTCCCCTGCCCGGCTCGGTGCTGTGCCGGTTGGCCCGCGGTCGCAGCAACCACGGCCGCTGCGCGCCCAGGGTCAGGATGCAGATCAGCGTGTCGTCGAGCCAACGCATGTCGGTGTCGCGGTGGAAGGCCTGGCCGTCGTTGCCATCGCGGTATTGGTTGAGGCCGAAGCTGTCGAAGCGCACCTTGTAGCGCCGCTGCAACGCCTTGTGGACGTCGGCCAACGCCGGATGCGGCAACGGGCGGCCCATTCGCCACATGCTTCCGAGCCTGCGCTCCTCCACCCAGTGGTCGTAGCGGAACAGCTTGCTCGCCTGCCAGGGCACGTTCTCCAGCAAGGCGGCGAACAGCACGTCGGGTTCCGCCGCCCAACCGCGGGCCACGTCGACCCAGGAGGTCTCGTCGAGCTGGATGCGCTCCGAACCGTCCACGGCCGTAGACTGGCACAGTCGTCAACTGCCTGTGGGGGCTGTCATGAAACTGCCTGTGCCGCCGACATTCGAGTCGCCCGAGGACGAGCGCCTGCACCGCAAGCGCATGCTGGCAGCCGCCTTCCGCCTGTTCTCCCGCTTCGGCTTCGACGAGGGCGTGGCGGGCCACATCACCGCCCGCGACCCGGTGCTCGACGGCCACTTCTGGGTCAACGCCTTCGGCCAGCACTTCGGCTCGATCCGGGTGTCCGACCTCCTGCTCGTCAACCACTCGGGCGAGCTCGTCGAAGGCGAGGGGCTGGTGAACCAGGCGGCCTTCGCCATCCACTCGCAGGTCCATGCCGCCCGCCCCGACGTGGTGGCGGCCGCCCACACCCACTCGACGTACGGCCGGGCGTGGTCGTCGCTGGGGCGGCTGCTCGACCCGCTCAGCCAAGACGCCTGCGCCTTCTATCAAGACCATGCCCTGTTCGACGACTACACCGGCGTGGTGCTCGACGTCGAGGAGGGCAAGCGCATCGCCCACGCATTGGGCGATTGCAAGGCAGCCATCCTGCGCAACCACGGGCTGCTGACCGTGGGGCAGTCGGTGGAAGAGGCGGCGTGGTGGTTCATCACCATGGAACGTTCGTGCCAGGTCCAACTGCTGGCCGAGGCGGCGGGCACGCCCGTGCTCATCGACCCCGATATGGCCCAGCTCACCGCAGGCCAAGTCGGCGCTCCCCTGGTGGGTTGGTTCTCGTTCCAGCCCCTGCTCCAACGCATCCAGCGCGAGAACCCCGACCTCCTCGACGACTGAGGGTCCACCGCCAGCAGGGGGCCCCGAATGATCCGTCGTACCGCCGTTGCCGTCGCCGTGATTGGGCTCGCCGCCATGGCCGCACCGCCGGCCGATGCACACACAGATGTGTGCGCGTTCACAGGGACCATATGGACCTTCGGGCCCACGCTTCCGGCGATCTCCGTGGTGGGCGGCCCGACCGCCGACTGGTTTCTGCTCCCCTCGCTCGGCGACTGCGCCACAGGCGTGCCGCCCATCGCCGGGGGGCAGATCACAGGGTCGGTGTTCGGCGCCACAACGGGCACAGAGACGGCCAGCGGCGGCCACGTGTTCTCTTTCACCGGCGTGGGAGGCAACCTCGTCCTGCCGGGCCAGGTGACAGGGACCATGACAATGGTGCCCAACCCGCTGACAACCACCGGCGACGCGTTCCACGTCACCGCGGCGATCACCCTGGTGCACTGAGCCAACTTCGCGCCGTGGGAGCATCGGCCGCCCTTGATCGACACGAACGGGACGTTCGGACGTACTTCCCTGTAGAGGCACCCGGGGGGTGCCCGAAAGGGAGTGCCGTCATGAGAACGCTCAAGCGCCTGCTCGTCGCCGCCGTGGCCGTCTCCGCCGTGGTGGTGTCACCCTCGCCCGCCGAGGCGCACAACGAGGTGTGCGCCGGACAGATCGTGTTGTTCACGGGCGCGAACATGCCGATCGTGGCCGAGCCCACAGGTGTCGTTCCCGAGGTCACCACCTCGTTCACCATGAGCATGGCCACAGGCGCCTGCAGTCAGTGGGGCTACTTGGCCGGGAGCGGCATGATCACAGGCTCGTGCGCGAAGACAACGGCGTTCGGCACAGCCAACGGCCATTACTTCTCGATGACCGCGGTGGGCACAGTGGGCGTGAGCACGGGCCAATTCGCCGGCGCCTTCACCTTCACAAACGACGAGACGTCGTACTACTCCTGCCTCAGCGGCCGCGGCCGTAAGTTCGTCCTCAGCGGGACGTGGCTGCTCACACACTGACGACGGTCCACCACCTCAGCAGCCCGGTTTGCCAGCCTGAAGCACATGCCGCTCACACTGCGACGCGCTTCTCAGGCATGTACCCGTGAGCAGACCTATTGGTTCGGCTGCACCGAGCCCGGCTGCACCCACGAGTTGACGGCCGACCAGACGACAGACGGACGCACATACGGCAACTGCCCGGCCCACGGGTTCGTGACCGGCAAGGTGCTCAGGGCCGCGTCGACACGCGTCTGAGCGGTTCAGCGACGACGGCGCCGGGCGGACGACGTCGCAGGCTCGGGCATCGCCTCGGCCATCTCCCCCGCGGGGTCGACCTCGCCACCGAGGTACGACGCCAGGAGCTCTTCGCTGCCCGCCAACTCCGACGACGCCCGCTCGACCACGACCTCGCCCTTGGCCAACACATAGGCGCGGTCGGTGTTCTCCAGCGCCATGTGCACGAACTGCTCCACGATGAGCACGGCCGTGCCTTCGGCGTTGACGTCACGGATGATGTCGAACAACAACGACACGATCTTGGGCGCCAGGCCAAGCGACAGTTCGTCGACGATCAACAGCTTGGGCGCGCTCATGAGGGCACGGGCGACCACCAGCATCTGCTGCTCGCCGCCCGACATGGTCCCCGCCGCCTGCTTGCGGCGTTCCTTCAGTCGAGGGAAGTAGTCGAAGACCCGTTCCAACGCCGGCTCGTAGCCTGCCTTGTCCTTGCGGCGGGGCAAGTAGCCGAAGCGCAGGTTCTCCTCGACCGACAGGCCGGGGAACAGCGCCCGGCCTTCGGGGCCGTGGGCAATCCCCTTCCCCACCACCGCGTAGGCGGGCATGCCGCCGATCTCCTCGCCGTCGAACATGATGCTGCCCCGTCGCGGCGACAGGAGGCCGGAAATGGTGCGCAGCGTCGACGTCTTGCCTGCGCCGTTGGCGCCGAGCAGGGCGACCCGCTCCCCCGCTTCCACCGTGAGGCTGACGCCACGGAGCGCCTGCACCGAGCCGTAAAAGACGTCGATGTCGCGAACTTCGAGCAGCGCCATCAGCCCACCGTTTCCTTCACGGGCTCGCCGAGATAGGCGGCGATGACCTCGGGGTTGCGCTGGATCTCCTCGGGCACGCCGTGGGCGATGATCCGGCCTTGGTCGAGCACGTAGAGGTAGTCGCTCACGCCGGTGACCATGCGCACGTCGTGTTCGATGAGGAGCAACGTCACGCCGAGCCCCCGCACGAAACGCAGGACCTCGATGAGCTTGTCGGTCTCGCTGTTGTCGAGGCCCGACGCGGGCTCGTCGAGCATGACCACGCTGAAGCCCGTGACGAGGGCGCGGGCCACCTCGATCATGCGCAACACGCCAAAAGGCAGGTCGCCCGTCGAGCGGTTGGCCAAGTGGCTGAGGTCGAGCAGTTCGAGGATCTCGTCGACCCGCTCGACGGCGGCCTGCTCGGCCTCCAAGGCCTTGCGGGTGACGCCGACGTGCGAGCCGATGCCCGTCGGGTTGTGCACGTGGGTGGCCACCAACAGGTTCTCGTAGACGGTGAGCTGGCGGAACAGCTGGATGAGCTGGAAGGTGCGGGCCACGCCCACGCGGGCACGGCGGTGCACCGGCAGCGCGGTGACGTCTTCGCCGTACAGCGAGATGGTGCCCGACGCCGGTGTGTTGTAGCCGGCGATGGCGTTGAAGAAGGTGGTCTTGCCTGCCCCGTTGGGGCCGATAAGCCCGACGATCTCGTTCTCACGAACTTCGAGCGACGCCTCGTTCACCGCCGTCAGGCCGCCGAAACGAACGGTGATGTCGCGCGCTTCGATGAGCAGCTCGCGCTCCTCCCGGGGACCGGTGGGCCGGAACTCGGCCACGCGGCCTCGGGCCACAAGCAGTCCCTCTTCGATCTTCGGCGGCGCCGTCGCCGCCCCGTTCTCGGCGGGTTGCGGCGTCGCATGGGCCGAGCCGTTGGTGGTGGACGGCGCTGCCATGCGCAGGCGGTCCTTGAAGTCGATCGGCGGTCGCGCCGTCACCGAGGCCGGTGTGGGCGACGGGCGGAACCGGCCCAACGGCAGTGTGGCGACGAACCCGCGCACCGAGGCCCGCATTCGGGCGAAGAAGGCAGCGACAGGCCCCGGCTCTTGTTGCTTGGCCCGCTCCCCTTCCGGGGTGTCCTCGCCGTCGCCCGAGTGCCCAAGGCCGGGGAACACCTTCTCGCGCAGGCGCTTCAGTACCGGCTCCAGTCGGTCGGCCACGACCCCGAAACGGTCGGGAACCGAGGCCAAGCCGCCGCGATAGGCGATCAGCACGACGGCCAGCAGCAAGCTGGAGACGATCTCGAGGAACGCGCCCAGCGCTTGCACCCGGTAGAAGACCTCAGCGAGGGCGGCGAACAACACCCCCGACGCCACTGCCCCGGGCAGGCTGGTGAGCCCGCCGACCACGGCAATGGCGACGAAGAACAACGAGATGTTGAAGGTGAACTGGTCGCCGCTGACCACACCGGCGTCTGTCATCATCAGGTTGCCTGCGGCCCCGGCGATCGCACCGGAGACGACGAAGGCGAGCAGCTTGTAGCGCATGACGTCGATGCCCAAGGAGGCGGCCGCCATCTCCGAGCCGCGCAGGGCGAAGAAGGCACGCCCGGTCTTGGAGTCGCGCACGCAGGCGGCGGTGAACACGACTCCGCCGAGGATGCCGACGGCCACCAACCAGAACACTCGGCGGTCGGTGAAGTCGAAGTACGGGATGGCGTCGGGCTTGCCGATGGCACGGGCTGCAACCTGGTCGTGCTTGGTGAACCAGTCCTGTCGGAAGAGGAACTCGCTCGCCATCCACGAGAAAACCAGGGTCGCCACCGCCAGGTACAACCCACGGACCCGAAGGGCGACACCGCCGAGAATGGCGGCCGCCGCCGCGCCACAGGCGGCAGCCAGCGGAAGGCTCAGGGGGAACGGAATGCCGAGGCCCTCGGCGATGTGGCCGGTGCTGTAGGCACCGATGCCCACCAACGCGGCGTGGCCGAGCGAGATCTGGCCCACCCAGCCCGTGAGCAATACCAGCGACACGGCGATGATGGCGTAGATGGCCGCCAGGTTGGCCGTGCCCACGATGGAGGACGGCACCTTCGGGAAGAACGGGAAGGCCACGACAAGCGCAACCACCAGCAGGGCGACGTTGGGGTTGCGAATGCGGCCGCCGCTCGCCTGCGCTTCGGACCGCTGCGCCCGCTTGACCGCAGCGCCCGTCGTCGGCGCGTCGGCGGCGCCGGCGTCGTCGGCGGCCACGAGCGCCTTGCCCCGGGTCGCCATCACCACGACCGACAACACGGCGAGCAGGAACTGCGGCGCGCCTTGCAGTTCGCCGAGGAAGCCGATCACCGGCACGAGGCCTTGGGTGACGCCCACGATGGTAGCCCCGACGAGGGCGCCGGGGAGACTGCCCAGGCCGCCGATGAGGGCGGCGATGAAGGCAGGCAACACCTGAAGGGCGAGGTTGTACGGGTGCAACGAGGTGACCGCGGCCAACAGGATCCCGGCCAGTGCGGCCAGCGCGCCGCCGAGCGCCCAGGTCATCGACGTGATGCGGTCGGGATTGACGCCCATCAACGAGGCGGCAAGCCGGCTTTCGGCCGTTCCTCGCATGATGAGGCCGATGTCGGTGCGCTGGATGAGGGCGAACAGCGCGCCCGCCAGCACCAGCATGACGATGAAGAGGCCGATCTCGCCGTACTGGATGCTGGAAAGGCCGACATCGACGCGGCCTGCCGGGAACACCCGCACGGCGTCCAGGCTGGCCGTGCCCCAAATGCGGGCGGCAACGGCGACCAGCAACCCGAGCACGGCCACGGTGCCGACCGTCTGGGCCGTCGGCCCGTCGGGCCGAAGCCGGCTGACGAAGACCTTCTCGACCGCCAGGCCGAGCAGTGCACCCGCAAGGATGCCGAGCGGCAGCGCGATCACCACCGGGATGCCGACTCGGACCATGGCGTACAGGAGGTAGGCCGGCACCATCGCCATGGCGCCGTGCGCCAGGTTGAGCATGCGCGAGGCCCGGTAGATGAGGACGATGCCGATAGCAAAGATCCCGTAGGCGCCGACGAGCGGCAACGACAGGACCAGCGAAACGAAGACGCGAGTCACGTGGGTGGCCTCTGGAGGGTCAGCCGCCGCGGGCGGGGTCGAGGATGAAACCGGATTGGTCGTTGGTCCAGCCCCGGAAGGTCCCCCCGCTTACGGTCATGGAGAACGACTGCGACCGCACGTTGGCCGCGTGGTTCCCCGGGCGCCACGACAACGTCGACGCCAAGTCGTTCTTGAAGTCCATCGAGTCGAGCTGCGCCTTGAGGCGAGCGCGGGTGAGGTTCGGCCCCACCGCCTTCAGTGCCTCGACGAACACGCTCATGCCGAGGTAACTGCCCTCGATGAACTGGTTGTTGATGTCGATGTCGGGCTTCAGCGCGCGCACGTCGCTCACGTAGGCAGCGACCCCGGGAAGGGTGGCCAACGGCCCGATGGGCGGGTTGTAGCCGGTCCACACGGCGAAGCCGTGGCAGTCGCCGCCGATCTGCTGCACGCAGTCCTGGGCGAAGCGATCGGTGAAAAGGGTCTGGGCGCCGGCGGTGTAGAGGCGACCGCGGGCGGGGCGACGCTGGAGCCACTTCTTGGCCGTGTCGGGCAGCAGGAGCATGGCCACCATGTCGCACTTCTCGCCGCTGCTGCCGCACGCCCCGTTGAAGGCCTCGGCCTCCGACGCGTACGACTGCTGGTCAGGGTCGAGCCGGGCTGTGGCCACCAGGTTCAGGCCCATGGCCTTGACCTGCTGCTCGAAAGCGTCCTTGCCTTCCTGACCGAACTTGTACTCGCCGTCCCAGACGATGGCGAAGGTCTTGGCACCGCGGTTTGTGGCCCCGTACTTGGCCATGACCCGCATCGAGGTGACGGTGGCCGATGCGACGGGCCACACCCACTGCTCGTTGTACTGCTCCTCACGCATGCCGTCGGTGCCCACCACGGGGATGCCCGCTCGGGCGATGACGCCACCCTTGATGGCGGCCCCGAGGCCCTCGGCGGAGGGCACCACCGGGAGGGCGAAGTACCCCTCGGCGGCGAAGCTGCGGATGAACGAACTGCCTTCCGGCTTGAACGAGTCGTTGACGACGCGGAGGTCGAGAAGGCGCCCGCAGATGCCGCCTGCCTTGTTGACCTTGTCGACCACGGCCTTCATGGCAACGGGCGAGTCGCCCAAGAGGCTACGGGCCGGGCCGTCGAGCACGGCCGTGGTGGCCAAGCGGATCTGGTTACCGGTGACGCCGGTGTCGGTGTTGCCGCCGTTGCGTCCGGCCTTGCACTCGGCGCCTGCAGCACCGCCGCCGCCGCCCGCGGTTCCTGCAGTCCCGGCGCTGCCCGCCGTGCCCGCCACACCTTCGGTGCCCGGGCCGGCGACGCCCTCGCCCGCAGCGGTGCCCGCGTCACCGGCCAAGGGGCCGCTGTCGGTGCCGGCACCTTGTCCAGCAGCCAGGTCGGCGTTGTTGCCGGGTTCGTACCGCAAGGCGGAAACGACCAGCACCATCACCAGCACGACGATGAAGCTCTTCACGCCGCTTTCGATCTTGGGCAGTGCCATCAGGCCATTCCCCCTGCCATCCGTCCGGCGGCGAGCCTTCGCAAGGTGCGGCGCCGTTCCCCCGCGTAACAGGGCCAATAGAGAAGGAGCCACATGGCCATCATCAGCCCGAACTCGGCCGGCGAGGACCAGAACAACCGGGCCAGGTCGGCGGGAAGGCCCAGCAGCTTCCGCAGGAAGCGGCCGAGCGGGTCACCGGCGTCCCGGCTCGATCCTGCCCCCAGGCCGTACAGAAGGCCAGGGATCTCACCGGTGCCCGCTGTGGCGCCGGTGCCGAAGCTGTCGCCCACACCGCCGAAGCCGCTATCACCGAGATTGCCGAGGCCTCCTGCGCAACCACCGTCGCTTCCCATGCCGTTCACACAGGCGATTCCGTAGGTGGTGGCAGCCTGGGCGGCGGCGAACTGGTAGATCTGCCGACCAGCTCCACGGAACTGGCTGTCGCCCCGGAAGAAGATGATCTCCAAGCCAGGTATCGCCAACGAGCTGTCCCGATGGATCACCTGATCGGTGAACCGGTCGAGATCGTCACGAATTACTCCGGCGCGGTATCCGTGCACCGTGCCTTTGGCAAGGTCGGGATCGGGCTCGCGCAACTGCATCCGTCCCGAGCTGCCGTAGGCCTGGTTGAAGCTGGCTGCGAACCTCTGCTCGTCGGCTTTCGTCAGGCAGCCCGACTGCTGAAAGTTGCCTGGCCCAAGGTCGACACCACAGATCAGGCGCTCGAACGACGTGGCCGCCGTCTCCTTGCGGCCGCCGGCCCAGCTTTTTGCCTGCACCCAAACCCTGTCGATGCGGGCACTCGAACTCACCGGCAACTCGATCCCTCGGGCCTCCGAGGTGACGACGACTTTGATTCCACCGTCCTTCGGGCGCTCCACCTCGACTGTCGAGAACGACGACGTCGCACCCGCTGAACCGCTGCCGGCCCCGGCCAGGCCGGTTACCGAAAAGGCTCCCGTCGTCCTTACCTCGGCGCGATCTTCCGAAGCTTTGCAGTCGGCCGCCGCCGTGAAACCGCGGTCGGAGCCGACCTTCTGGTTCGTCGTCGACTCGTCGCCTTCGCACTCGGAGAGGAAATCGTCGATGTCGTCGTCGTTGGCGTCGAAGGAGTAGCCCTCCGGATTCGGGCCTGGCCACTCCACGACCGCAGGGTTTGTCATCTGCCAGCACCGTCCGGCCGGGTCTTCCATGTCGGCTTCGGTCGTTGGGTCGGCGTCGAAACCGGATCCGGCTGCGCTGGCCGACAGGTCGGATACCGAAGCCGAGGTAGCCTCCGCCACCACCAGCTCGCGATCGACCGTGGCGCACGCGCGTATGGGTGATCTGTCACCGCCTAGGCCACTGTCCGCCTCGGGGCCTGCCGCTGTCGCTGCAGCAATCCCTCCCGTGAGAAGCACTCGACTGCCGAAGCCGGTGCCCTCGCCGAGGAACGATGCTTGGGTAAGTCCCGGCGCCTCGTTCACTTGGGTGGTGAAAGCATCGTCGCCCGAGGACGGCGGCGGCGTCGCGAGGGGGATGCGATCCTCGAGCACCCGATAGAACGGCTCAACCGGCGCAGGGACCATCTTTGCCGCATCGGTCTCGGGATAGACGAACCGCATGTTGTTCGGGTTCGGGACTCCCCGCCGCATGAACAGGCGACGTCGCACGGGGTCCACCTGGATCCGCAGCCGCCCCGGGTAAGCGAGCTCGGGTACGACGTTCTCGAACGCCGGTACCGGGTCGATGAACGGGTCCACGACCTGGAATCCGCCACGAACCGGAGAGCGGCTGTGGGTCACCTCCGTGCCTGCACCCTTGAAAAACACGTGGTCAGAGATGTTTGCGTACAGCCGTCCGGTGGTCGGGTCGAGACCCGCAGCGGCTGACGACGTCGAGCCGAGCATGCTCGCGATAGACCCCACGAAACGCAGCACCTTGCTGTCGAACACCCACCACGTCTCGCCCTGGCCGTTGTCCTCGCGCAGGAACATCCGCCCCGATGACGGGTCGGCGAGGACGTCGAGCGCAAATCGACCGAGCCGTACTTGTGCGTCCTCGCCCGTCGGTTCGCCGTTGGCGTTACGCGGCAGCCGTATCACCTGTGCGCTCAGGCGTCCGCTTTGGCACACCACGTGCAGATTGCCAGGGGTGACCAGCAGCTCCCAGCGATAGCGGCCCCGGTCACCTCCGACGGGGACCGTCCTGCACGACTCGAGGACGCGGGTGCCCGGAAGCGCGCCCGCCTGGGGGGGATTGGCGGACGCCCAATCGACGACAGGAGTCGATTGCGTCGCCGTCTCGGATGGCGCGTTCGCCCGCAGTGGACTGGTTGTCGAGTCCCAACGCCAGGCGGCCAGCATGTGGGTGTAGGCGCCTTCGTCTCGGAACGGTGTTTTCGGCGGGTCGGCGAAGAGCATGAGCAGCCGGCCATGGTCGCCACGCTCCTCCAACTGCATGGACTTGAGGGAGTAGTCGTGCAGCGGCAGTTGGACGACGGGTTCCCTGAAGGTGGCGGAGAAGGCAGCGTCGCCCCGGTCGAGTGCGGCCTCGTCGATGACGACGATCCGACTGAACGGACGGACGCCGTCGGCCCCGCTCGTCATACGGCTACCGGTGCCGGCTTTGTTGGCCAGCGCGATGTAGACCAGGCCTCGCTTCTGGTCGACTGCGTGGAAAACCTCTCCCGCGTCCGCCGCATTGTTGGTTCCGGAAGCGGTCCCGGTCACCAACGCGTCACCGGCAAATGCCACCCGTCGTCTCAGTGCGAGCGTGTCGAGGTCGAACGACTGCACGATCACAGAGTTGAAAGGCTCGGCAGAGAAGCCCGTCTCGAAGATCTGATACCCCCGGCGACTGGTGGGGTTGAGGATCAGCCACCCCATGGAAGCTTCCTCGTCGACGCTCAGGCCAGGGGGCGAGGCAACGGGGAGCTGTGCGACTTCCCTGATACCACCGGACGCGCCCGCTTCTTGGGCAGCCGAGCCCGTCAGAAGGGTCGGGGAAACGGAAACAAGAGCGGACAGCAACAACGACGTCACCGCTGCCCTCCTCGCTGTACCTCTCACCACATGGCTGATGTGCCTACGTGGAGTCCGCCGTACAGCGATGCCCGTCAAGTATTCCCCCTACGTGTTGAGTACGAAGTAGCCGCGTCGACCGCAGGTGCAGTCATTTTCTGGTTGCTAGTTCTGCTGTTCGACGGGCGACATGCACATTCCTTGTCACCCGTGCTGGACGTCAGGGTAGCGACCCGCCGGGACATGTCGCGTTCGGCTGCATGACCGAGGGCGTACGAGCGCCTTCCTGTTCGAAAGAATCCAGATGTCGAACGACGCCCCTTGTCCAAGGCCTCGCACCGTGTTGCCCTGGAGGTTGAGACATGATCAGTCTGCCTGGTGAATCCGCATCGGGGTCGACAGGGAAAGGGAGAGCGCCCGAAGGCGCCCTCCCTGGCAAAATCCCTGGTGCTGATTAGCGGCTCAGGCGACGCTGAACGTCACCGCGCCGTTCACGATGTCGTACTTTGTTGCCCCGGGGGCGGTGAGGCACGCCTGCGCCCCGCCTGTGCTCGACGACGGGGTGGCTGTGGCGTCACCGGCACCAGCACCTCGCTGGTTGGTCGACACCTTCACGACTGCCGTCAACCCAATGCCGATGTTCCCGCCGGTGCTGGCCACTGTGATGGTGGCAGTGTAAAGGTGGCCGTCGTGCGTCCTCACCTGCGCTGTTCCCGAGCCTGTGATAGAGCCACAGGCACCCGTCAGTGTGCCCGAAGCCGAGATCGTGCAAGGCCCGGTGCCTGCGGCCTTCTTCACGCCGGCGGTGACATCGGTGCACGCGCTTGATGTGAACGAGAAGCTGCCTGTCTCGATCTTCGCCGCTTCGAGACCGACAGGGATAGTGGCGCTACCGGTGAACTGCAGGGCGACCGAGCTCTGGGCCTGAGCGGGCGAACCGCCGCTTACCAGGGCGAGGGTCATTCCAAGTCCGAGGAGACCTCGGACGAGACGCTTGTGCATGCAACTCTCCATTTTCGTTTGATGTTCGGTCAACGGCGGTGAGTGCGTCGGGCAGGCGCGTTGAACAAGCGACCTGCCCGGAGGGTTCCCATCACACTTGGCAACGGAGCCCGTGCGGGCTCCTGTCCCCGCCTCCAAGTGCTGTCCTCAGTGTGACGCTTCGGGTGATATGTCTCGACACCCCTCGGGGTGATCTTTTTGTCACCCTGTCTGTCACCCGGTTGTCGTCCGAGGGCCAATTGGATGCCGTTGCATCTCACCCCACTGCCAATGTCACCTGACCGTTCAGGACGTCATAGCGCGACGCACCCGCGGCGTTCAGGCACGCGAGATCTCCGCCTGTGTGGTCTTTGGCTCGCAGTGTGGCGACTCCTACCCCGGTCCCTATTTGCCCAGTCGACTGCTTTGTCACCGGGTCGAACACCATCTCGACCTTGCCGTCGACGCCAACGAGGCTGACGGCTGCTACGTAGACATGCCCGTCGTGGGTTGTCATTCGACCTGTGCCGAACCCGGTGAAATAGGCGCACGTGCCGGAGGCGGTCCACGAGACAGAGAACGCACAAGGGCCGGCCCCCGCGCTCTTCTTCAGGCCGGCGGTGACGTTGACGCAAGCACTGCTGTACATGGCACCGGAGACATGCCGAGAGTTGTCGATCACCAGGCCAGGAGACATCTCGGCTACGCCCGTGAAGCGCAGCTGGACCACGCTCTCTGCGTGCGCCGGAGCAGCGGGGACCACCAGCAGGGTGAGCGTCGCACCGCCGGCGAGAACGACGCCGGCCAATCAAGGGTGCACGGACATCAGCCGATCACCCGCGCTTCATTGCCGTTGTCGTAGAGCTCGACGATCGAGTAGGCGAGGTTGTCGCCGTCGTTCGACTCCAGCAGGCGGTTGGTCGGGTCGAGTCGGATCACGATGGCGTAGAGGCCGTCGGCAAGCCCGGCGATGGGCAACGACTGGCCCGGGAGGCCCATGTCGTACAGGTCGGCCCAGCCTGCCGAGATGCCCTGCAATGCACCGGGGCAGCCGACGTAGGTCTGCGGTGGGCTGTCCTCGCTGTTGGCCTCGGAGTCCATCAGGCAGAACGACACCTTGGGGCTGGTGGCCACCTGGCCACCAGCCGAAAAGTCGGGCGTCCCGTCAGGGAGGACCCGCCGTAACTCGTAGTCGGCGAAGTCCTGGAAGTGAAAGTGGTTGTGGGCTGCATGCCACGCCAACTCGCCCACCTCCTGCCGGGTCAGGCACGCTTTGGTCGCCCACGACGTGCACTGCAACGCCCGCCACCGCTCCGGATCCGCAGTGGGTTCGCCGAGCAGCTCCAACGCCACGCTGCCCACGTTGGCCACCAGGGTCGGGAACCGCAGCACCTTGGTGTTCGGGTCAACGGTCGTCACCAGGCCAACCGGATCGAAGGCAATGGCATCAGGCCCGACGCTCACGTACGCCGGTGGCTTGGGCACGATGTTGGGAAGGGCTCCGGGCGGCAGCAGCGACGATGCGCACCCCGGCGGCACCACCTTCGGATGCCCCACCCGACAGGTCCCGGGAAGCACCTTCTCCCCCGCTTGCGCAGGCACGACGGCAGCGAGAGCGACGGTGGCGGCAACAAGGGCAACCACCCGAATGCGACGGCTCACAACAACCCCCTCTTGGCGGCGATGGCCGCCGCTTCGGTTCGGGAATGGCACTCGAGCTTGTCGAGCAACCGGCGGACATACGTCTTGACGGTGTTCTCACTGAGGCACAGCAGCTTGGCGATGCCTGCCGTGCTCTCGCCTTCGGCCACCAAGCGCAGCACTTTGGTTTCTTGCGACGACAAGCGGACCCCGCGGGCCCGGTTCACCCCTCGATAGGCCCACCGAGCGACTCGCCCGGCAACTTTGGTGTCGAGGACGGTCTCGCCGTTCGCCACCGCGTGTACGGCCCGGTTCAGCTCGTTCCCCTCGACATCCTTGTACAGGTAAGCACGGGCACCCGCCTCGATCGATCGCCTGACGACATCGTCGTTCGATTCGTCGGTGAGGATGACGACTGCGGTGTCGGGAAAGCGCTCCGATGCCTCTTCGCATACCTCGACGCCCGTCATGCGGGGCAGCGAGTAATCGACCACGGCCACGTCCGGCTGCAGCAAGGCCATCAGGTCGAGCGCGTCCTCTCCGTTGGCAGCCGTGCCCACGAGGTGGATGTCGACGCTCTTGCACAGCAAGCTCGACACCCCCGCTCGCACAATCTCCTGGTCGTCGACGACGATGACTCGAACTGGCTGCATTGCTCAGCAGTCCCCCTTGATTGTGTACGTAAGCGTCACTTCGACAGCAGCCCCGCGCGGCGTGCTGCCCTGCAACGTCATGGCGCCGCCCAACGACCGCACCCGCGACACCAGGGCGCCGAGCTCAGAGCCAAGTACCCTCCGCCCGCTGAACGGAATCCCGTCGTCGCGCACGTGAAGGGTGAGTGCCTCCGCCCGATAGTCGAGTTTCACCGTTGCCAATCGAGCCCGGCCGTGGGCGTCGGCGTTGACCAACGCTGCGTGGGCGACAGCGAGCAGGGTGTCGGCCACCCGGGCCTCCACCGGCTGCTGCACCCCGTGCCGGGTGAAGCGGACATCGAGCACCGAGTGCCGTTGGAAGCGTGCCACCAGGCGTCGCAGGCCGACAGCGACGTCACCGTCACGAGCATTCACGGTGGCCAAGGCATACCCCGCCTGGCGGACCTGCCGGTGCCCCACCGCGGCCACCCGCAGGAGCTCCTCGAAGCGCCCACGCGAGGCTCTGTCGGGCGCCGCCACCGCGTATTCAGCCAATTGCCGGCACAGGCCTGCCAGTTGAGGCGCAATCGCCTCGTGCGCCTCCACGACGAATCGATCCTGCCGTGCTGTCGCCGCATGGCGACGGCGGATGCGCTGGAGTAGGTCGCACCAGGTGTCCCCCACCGCGGTGGCAACATCGGCGTCGGGCTCGGCCTGGTGGCGGCCCGTCATTCGCACTACGCCGACGACCTTGTCTGCCATCAAGAGCGGCACGATCAGCCCGTCAATCGCCAGCGGGGCAGGCTCGCTTGCGTCCCACGTGCGCAGGGCTTGGTCGACTGCAGCTGTCGGTGGCCGGGTGGGCAACGTCGCTCGCAGCCGACGATCCGTCACACAGACCTCGTGGACCACGATGTCGACCGATCGCCCCACTCGGCGGTTGAACTCCCGCACGGCGACGTCGGCGCCCGATCCATCGGCCGCCTCGACCAGGGCATCGGCTGCCTCGGCGAAACACAGACGGAGTTGCATCCGGTCCCGATCGGCCAATCGGGCGTGGGCCACGGTGCGCAGGTCGGCCAGCCTCGCTTCGGAGACGACGCCGTCGCCGCGGGCCGAGTCCAACAGGCGCGCCACGGCCACCCTGGTTGTTGCGGTGCCCAGCCCCCACGCCAACTCGAAGGCTCGGGCCGCGGACAATTCCGTCTGGTCGACCTGTCCGTTACACGTCCGCCCCCCGAGCGGGAACGTGTAATTGGTCATGTGCTCCGCCGTAAGCGCGACCAGGACTTCCAGTCGACCGCCGTCGCCAGTAATACGACCACCGCGGCCCAGCGTGTCGGAATTGCTGGGATTCTTTTGTTTCTAGCGGCGGGCGTCGAAGGTGGGGATCAGTGTGCGGGCGGCGCGGGCCTCGTCGACCCGGCTGACCGGGGTGGTGCGGGGGGCGGCGGCGGCCTCGTCGTGGGAGTCCGCCGCGATGCGCTCGAGCGCATCGGCCAGCGATTGCAGGGTCTGTAACGACTCCGTCTCGGTCGGCTCGATCATCAGCGCCTCGGCCACGATCAGCGGGAAGTAGACGGTGGGCGCGTGGAAGCCCTCTTCGAGCAGCCGCTTGGCCACGTCGAGGGCCCGCACTCCCCCGGCCTTCTTGAGCGAGGTGGTCGACGCCACGAACTCGTGCATGTTGGGCCGGTCGTAGGGCACGTCGTACACGCCTCGCAGGCGGTGCCGAAGCCAGTTGGCGTTCAGCACGGCGGCCTCGGCCACCCGGCGCAGTCCGTCTCCCCCGTTGACGAGGATGTACGACCACGCCCGGGCCAACGCCAAGGCGTTGCCGTGCCAGCCGTGCACCCGGCCGATCGACCGCTCGGGGGTGGCCCAGCGCAGGGAGCCGTCGGGCTGCCGCTCGGGCACCGGCCCCGGCAGGTACTTGGCCAGGCGGGGCGACACGGCCACCGGCCCCGCCCCGGGCCCACCGCCGCCGTGGGGCACGGCGAAGGTCTTGTGCAGGTTCATGTGCACGATGTCGAAGCCCATGTCGCCGGGCCGCACCACGCCCAGGATGGCGTTGAGGTTGGCGCCGTCGTAGTAGAGCAACCCGCCCACCTCGTGGACCGCGGCGGCGATCTCCACGATGTCTTCCTCGAACAACCCCAAGGTGTTGGGGTTGGTGAGCATGATCCCGGCCACGTCCTCGTCGAGCCGCTTGCGCAGCTCGCCCACGTCGACCAGGCCTCGGTCGTCGGACGGCACGGTCACCGTCTCGTAGCCGCCCAGGGTCACCGACGCCGGGTTGGTGCCGTGCGCCGAGTCGGGGATGATCACCTTGGTGCGCTGGCGGCCTTGGTCTTCATGCCAGGCCCGCATCAGCAGCAGCCCGGTGAGCTCCCCCGACGCGCCCGCAGGCGGCTGCAGGGTGATGGCCGACATGCCGGTGACCTCGCACAGGGCGTCACCCAGGTCGGCCAGCAACGCCAGCCAACCCTGGATCATCGACTCCGGCGCCGCCGGGTGGACGTCGGCCAGGCCGGGCAGGCCGGCGGCGTCGTCGCACAGCTTGGGGTTGTACTTCATGGTGCACGACCCCAGCGGGTACGGCCCCAGGTCGACCGAGTACTGCCGGTGGGTCAGCCGGGTGAAGTGCGCCACCAGGTCGCGCTCCGACACCTCGGCGATGTCGGCGGGCGCGTCGGCCAGGTGGTCGGCGGGCACCAGTTCGTCGGCGCCCCACTCAGGCACCCCCGTCTCTCGGAACGACCACGCCCGCCGCCCCGCCACCGACTGCTCGAAGATGGTGGGCTCTTCTTCCCGCCCCATGAGCGGGATCGACTTGGCATCCACTACTTGACCACCTTCTCGAATGCCGTCACGTAGGCGTCGATCTGCTCGCGCGTGCGCTTCTCGGTGACCGCCACCAACAGGCCGCCGTCGTCGAGGGGCACGCCCGCCAGGAAGCCCTCCTCGGCCATGCGTTCCACGATCACCTCACCCGCCACCGGCGCCCGCACGCCAAACTCCCGGAACACCGGCGCCGAGGCCACCGGCGACACGCCGTCGACGGCCAGCAGCGCCTCCCGGGCGTAGCGGGTGCCCCGAGCACAACGCAGCGCCAGCTCCCGCAACCCGCTGGTGCCGAGCCACGCCATCTGGATCACGCAGCACACAGCGATGAGGGTCTGGTTGGTGCAGACGTTCGACGACGCCTTCTCCCGGCGGATGTCCTGCTCACGGGTGCGCAGGGTCGTCACGTAGGCCCGCCGCCCCTCGGTGTCGACCGTCTCGCCCACCAGCCGGCCGGGCAGCCGCCGCACGTGCTCTTGGCGGCAGGCGAACAACCCCAGGTACGGCCCCCCGAACGACAGCGGCGTGCCGAAGGGTTGGCCCTCCCCCACCACCACGTCGGCGCCGTACGAGCCCGGCGACCGCAACAGTCCGCCCGCCACCGGGTCGAAGGCCACCAGCAGCAGGGCGCCCAGTGACTTGGCCGCGGCGGCCGCGCCCGCGATGTCGTCGAGGCAGCCCAGGTAGTTGGGGTACTGCAACAGGATCGCCCCCGGCGCGCCCTCTGACGGGAACCGGGTCACGCCGTCGACCAACGGCACGTCGACCAGTTCGTGGCCGGTGCCGCCCGCGAACGTGCGCATCACCTCGCGCCACTGCGGATGTACGCCGCCGCTCACCCACACCTCGGAGCGCCCGGTGGCGGCCACGGCCAGGTTCACCGCCTCCACGCATGCGGTGGCGCCGTCGTACAACGAGGCGTTGGCGATCTCCACGCCGGTCAGGCGGGTCAGCATCGTCTGGTACTCGAACAGGGCTTGCAACACGCCCTGCGACACCTCGGGCTGGTACGGCGTGTAGGCGGTGACGAACTCGGAGCGGAAGGCCACCCGGCGGACCACCGAGGGCACGTCGTGGTCGTAGGCGCCACCTCCGGCGAAGCAGACGAGGTCGGGGCCCGAGCGGCGGTTGGCACCCGCCACCTGTTCGACCCGCACGGCGACGTCGGGCTCGGAGAGACCCGGGGGCAGGTCGAGGGCGCCGGTGAGGCGCAGCGCCTCGGGCACGACCGAGAACAGCTCGTCGACCGACGACAGGCCGAGATCGGCGAGCATGCTCGCCACCTCCTCGTCGGTGTGAGGGACGAAGTGGCCCATCAGCCCCGTCGGGCCTCGACGAAGGGGGTGGGCACGATCCGACCGGCGAGCACTTGGCCCCTGACCTCGACCCCCACGTCGGTGCCGATCTCGACGGTGGGCGGGACGAAGGCCAGGGCGATGCCCCGCCCGAGGATCAGGGAGAAGTTGCCGCTGGTGACCTCGCCGGCCGGGGAGCCGTCGACCAGCACCGGGCAGCCGGCCCGGGGCGGCTGACGGCCCTCGGTCTCCACGCCGTGCAGGGCCCGCTTGACGCCCGCCGCCCGCTCGGCCTCCAGCGCCGCCCGGCCCCGGAACTCGCCCTTGCCCCAGGCGACGACCCATCCCAGGCCGGCCTGCAGGGGCGTGATGCCGGGGCCCAGCTCGTGGCCGTGGAGGGGCAGGCCCGCCTCCAGCCGCAGAGTGTCGCGCGCGCCGAGCCCTGCCGGCGCCACGCCGGCGTCGAGCAGCGCCTGCCAGAGGGCGGCGGCCGTCTCGGCCGGAACCGCCACCTCGACGCCGTCCTCGCCCGTGTAGCCCGTGCCGGCCACGACGCACGGCACGCCCTTCCAGTCGACCCGGCGCACCGCGAAGCGGGGCACTTCGGCGGCCTCGGGCGAGACGTCGGCCAGCCGGCGCCGGGCCTCCGGCCCCTGGACGGCGATCACCGCCCTCTGGCGGGTGACGTCGTCACCGCCGACGGCCTCGACCACCCGGGCGGTGTTGGAGGCGTTGGGCATGACGTGGAACTCGTCGTCGCCGACCCACCAGACGATGATGTCGTCGAGCACCGAGCCGTCGGCCTCGTCGAGCAGGTGGGTGTACTGGGTTCGCCCCGGGCTGACCTTGGACAGGTCGGCGGTGAGCGCGCCCTGCAGCCGGTCGAACGCGTC
>DATLNE010000042.1 GCA_035536915.1 Acidimicrobiales bacterium | reverse complement strand
TCGTACACGCCGCGCCTGTTCCTCGCGCGGAGCGAATCACCGACCCGCTTCGCCGCGTCGGGAAAGACGTAGAAGGAATCGAGCTGCGCGCTCGCGCTCTCGATGACCGTCGCACGCCCGGCGGCATCGATGCCGAGGTCGGCGAGCGTGAGCTCCTCGACCGGCTTCGACTTGGCGGCCATGATCCCCTTGAAGGAGGGGTAGCGCGGCTCGACCACGCCGGCGGTGACCGACACCAGGGCCGGGGTGGGGGCGGTGACCTCGTCGTACCCGGCCTCGGTCTGGCGCTGCACCTGCACGGTGCCGCCGTCGAGGTGGATCTCCTTGGCGAAGGTGATCGACGGGAGGCCGAGGAGGGCGGCGATCTGCTCGGGCACCGTGCCCGTGTAGCCGTCGCTCGACTCCGTGGCGGCCAGCACCAGGTCGGGCTCGGCCCGCTTGATGGCGGCGGCCAGCACCTTGGCGGTGGTCAGCGCGTCGGCGCCCTTGAGCGAGTCGTCGCTCACGAGGATCGCCTTGGCAGCACCCATGGCAAGGGCCGTGCGCAGGCCGCTCACCTCGCCGTTGGGGGCCATCGACACCAGCGTGACCTCACCGCCGCCGGCCTTGTCGGCCAGCTGCAGGGCCATCTCCACCCCATAGGCATCGGAGTCGTCGAGGATGAGCTTGCCCTCGCGAACCAGGGTCTTCGTGTTCGGATCCAGCTTCCCCGGCGTGGCCGGGTCGGGGATCTGCTTGACGCAGACGACGACGTTCATGGCGGGAGATTGTTTCGCACCGCTTGCAGGTTCCACCAACTCGGCCCCCTGCTAGCGTTCGCCGCGCGGGGGACGGGGGCCACGCGACCACTGCATTTCTTCGAGGAGGGATACCTGGTGCCCACGCAGGACGAGGTGCGGCTGACCGTGCCGGCGACCGCCGAGTTCTTGCGCCTCGCCCGGGTCACCGCCACCGGCCTCGCCAGCAGGCTGGGCTTCACCTACGACGAGGTGGAGGACCTGCGCTTGGCCATCGACGAGCTGTGCTTCGCCCTCATCGGCAGCAAGGGCCGCACCGGCACAGTGGCGCTGAGCTACTCCATCGCCCCCCAGGGGCTGGAGGTGGTCGGCACCGGCATGTTCGACGACAACAGCAGCACCGGCCCGGCGCTCAACGATTTCTCCCAGCAGATCCTGCGCGCCTTGGTCGACGAGTACGGCGTGTCCCGTGACGACGAAGGCCGGCCCTGCTTCCGGCTCGTCAAGCGGCGGACCGAGAGCTGAGCCAGTGAGCTTCGACCCCGAGCAGCGCGAAGAGCTCCGCCGCAAGTTCGCGGCATTCGCCGAGTCCCGCGACCCCGCCCTGCGCGACCAACTCATAGAGGCCCACCTCGGATTGGCCGAGTACCTGGCCCGGCGCTTCTCCAACCGGGGCGAGCCCCTCGACGACTTGGTGCAGGTGGCCTCGGTCGGCTTGCTCAAGGCCGTCGACCGCTTCGACCCCGAGCGGGGCGTCGAGTTCTCCACCTACGCCACCCACACCATCGTGGGCGAGCTCAAGCGCCACTTCCGCGACAAGGGCTGGGCGGTGCGCGCCCCCCGGCGTATGCAGGAGCTGTACCTGCGGCTGGGCAAGATCATCGGCACCCTCAGCCAGGAGCTGGGCCGCTCCCCCACCATTCCGGAGCTGGCCGCCGAAGCCCAGGTGTCGGAAGAAGAGGTGCTCGAAGCCCTGGAAGCGGGGCAGGCCTACCGCTTCGCCTCCCTCGACGCGCCCAGCCCGGGCGACGACGACGGCGAGACGCTGGGCTCGCACATGGGCGCCGACGACCCGTTGATGCTCGACGCCGAACACCGCGCCGCGCTGTCGCCGCTCATCGGCCAACTGCCGCCCCGCGAGCAGAAGATCCTGCACCTGCGCTTCTTCGAGGGCATGACCCAGTCGGAGATCGCCTCGCGGCTGGGGATCAGCCAGATGCACGTGTCGCGCCTGCTGGCCCGCAGCCTGGCCCAGCTCCGCGCCGCCGCCTCCGAAGAGTGAACCCCGCCTCCCGTTCTGGAGGACGGTGAAGGTCCTCCTCCTCGTCAACGCGTCGGCCTCGGCGGTGACGGCGCGGGCGCGGGTGGTGATCCAAAAGGCGCTGTCGGCCGACCACGACGTGACAGTGGCCGAGACGTCGCGCCGAGGCCATGCCACCCGGCTGGCCCAAGGGGCGGCGGCCGACGGACTCGACGCCGTGGTCGTGCTGGGCGGCGACGGCACCCTCAACGAAGCGGCCAACGGCCTGGCGGGCACCGATACCGCCCTCGGCGTGCTGCCCGGCGGGTCCACCAACGTGTTCGCCCGCACCATCGGCATGACCAACGACGCCGTGGAGGCCACCGGCGAGTTGCTGGCGGCCATGGCCTCGGGGTCACGCCGGCGCATCGGGCTCGGCTCGGTCAACGGCCGCTACTTCCTCTTCCACGTGGGCCTCGGCTTCGACGCCGCCGTGGTCGAACAAGTGGAGAAACGCGGCTCGCTCAAGCGCTACGCGGGCCACCCGCTGTTCGTCTACGCCGCCTTCGCCACCTGGTTCCGCCACTTCGACCGGTCCCGCCCCCGCTTCAGCATCGAGGGCGACGGGGTGCGCATCGACGACGGCTACTTCGCCATCGTCCAGGAGACCAACCCCTACACGTTCCTGGGCAACCTGCCCATCAACACGGCCCCGGCGGCGGGCTTCGACTCGGCGCTGTCGTTGGTGGCGTTCCGCACCTTGCGCATCAACACCCTCGTCGGCGGCGCCGCCTCGGCCCTGCGTTCGGGCCGGTACCTGCGCCGGTCCTCCAAGATCGCCCTGCACGACGGCCTCGACAGCCTGACGGTGCGGGGCCACGGACCGTTCCCCTACCAAGTCGACGGCGACTACCTGGGGGAGCTCGACGAGGTGGAACTGCGCCACCACCCCGCCTGCCTCGACCTCTTCGTCCCCTAACGCAAGACCAGCAGGGCCACCTCGGGGTGGTTGGTGATCACGGCGTCGACGCCCATGTCGGCCACGGCCCGCAGCCGGTCGGGGTCGTCAACCGTCCAGGTGGTGACCACCAATCCGGCGTCGTGGGCGGCGGCCACGACACCGGCCGACAGCCCCTCGTGGTGCGGGTGGAAGGCCGTATGGCCGTGCTCCACGACCGTGGTGATTGCCGCGTATTGGTCGAATGCCGCCAACGTGAGCAAACCGGTCGGCACCGACGGCTCGGCCCGCCGCATGGCGTCGAGGGTGGCCACCGAGAAGGACGAGACGACGAAGCGGTCGGAGCCCGCGGCGAAGGCCGCCACCTCGGCGGCGACCACCTCGTCGGGGTCCCAGCCGGGCTCATGCGGCAGGTTCTTGATCTCGATGTTGACCACCATGTCGCCGCAGGCATCGACCGCCGCAGCGAGCAGCGGGATGTCGTCGGGCAGGTCCGCCACCTGCACGTTTGCCACGACGCGGCCGTCGGGTAGCGCCGGGTCGTGACGGACGACCAGTGCCCCGTCGGCACTGCGCCGCACGTCGAGCTCCACCCCGTCGGCCCCCAGCCGGGCGGCCTCGGCGAACGCCTCGAGCGTGTTCTCGGGGCGTACCGCGGAGGCCCCTCTGTGCGCTATGACGGAAATCACACTTTTGGGCTCCCAAAAAAATGGCCCGGACTGCTTGCAATTGCGAGCAGTCGCACTTACCCTACCTGTACCGAGAAATTCCGCAGGAGTTCATGAAGCGGCGGGCTTTGTGAACAGAATCACAAGACCCCCGCACACTGCCTGAACCCGCCGAGGAGGCGACCGTGGCCCTCACTTGGAGCCGCTCAATCGATTGGGATGCCGAAGACTGGCGCACGGATGCCGCGTGCCGCGACACGGACCCGGACCTGTTCTTCCCCGTCGGCACCACCGGGCCCGCCCTCGACCAGATCGAGGCAGCGAAGTCGGTGTGCCGCACATGCGAGTCGCAGGCCGCGTGCCTGGAGTTCGCCCTGGCCACCAACCAGGAGTCGGGCGTGTGGGGCGGCACCTCCGAGGAGGAGCGCCGCAAGCTGCGCAAGCAGTGGGTCGCCCGCCAGCGTCGGGCTGCCGCCGCTTCCTGAGCGTCAACCCTCGACGAGACTTCAGACAACGGCCCCTTCGGGGGCCGTTGTCGCGTCTCGGCGCAGGTACCAGACTCGCGACACGTGGACTCGCGTGCGCCAGAAGCACGTTTCGGCAGCTTCGCTGCCGAAACACAGGCCTGCCACATTGGGACCTGCGCCTTCGGCGCAGGTCCTCACGCGGCGCAGGTCCTCACACGGGGATGCGGAGGTCGACCACGGTGCCGCCGTCGGTGCGCATGTCGATGCGCCCGCCCAACTGCCCCGTCACCAGGTCCCGCACGATCGACAGGCCCAGGCTCTTGGTCTCCTCGATGGCGAACCCCTCGGGCAGCCCCGCCCCGTTGTCGCACACCCGCACGTGGAGCTCGCCGCCCTCGTTGGCCAGGTCGACGTCGATGCGCTGCTCCCCCACCGAACCGTCGTCGGGGAAAGCGTGCTCCACGGCGTTCTGCAGCAACTCGGTGAGCACGACGGCCAGCGGGGTGGCCAGCTCGGCGGGCAGTTCGCCTGCGTCGCCCACCACCGTGAAGTGCACGGGGCGGTCGGGGCTGAGCACGCCCTCGCGGGCCATGCGGATGAGGGGGTCGATGATGTCGTTGAAGTCGACCTGGTCGCCCGCCTCCCGCGACAGGATCTCGTGCACCAAGGCGATCGAGCGGATGCGGCGTTCGGCCTCTTGCAGGGCCACCTTGCCCTCCCCGGGCGACAGGCGCCGGCCCTGCAGGCGCAGCAGCGACGAGATCGTTTGCAGGTTGTTCTTCACCCGGTGGTGGACCTCACGGATGGTGGCGTCCTTGGAGATGAGGAGCCGGTCGCGGCGGCGCAGGTCGGTGACGTCGCGCAGCAGCACCAGGGCGCCGGTGACGTCGCCTTCGTCGACGAGGGGGATGCAGCTGAGCGAGACGATGACGTCGGGGCGCCGCTCGATCTCCTCGGTGATGGGCAGGGCGTCGAAAAAGGCCCGCTGCACGGCGGTTTCCTCGACCCCCAGCTCGTCGAGGCGCATGCCGACGGTGTTGGAGTAGATGCCCATGCGGTGCATGGCGTTGACGGCGTTGGGCGATGCGTACTCCACCCGCCCGCCCGCATCGAGCAGGAGCACGCCGTCGCCCACTCGGGGCGACTCCGAGGTGTGCACGTCCTCCACGGCGAAGGGGAACTCGCCCCGCACGACCATGCGGGCCAGCCGCTCGAAGGTCTCCACGTAGACCCGTTCGAGCTCGCCGGGACGGCGGCCGACGGTCTGGGGTGCCTCCCGGGTGAGGACGGCGACGACCTCGCCGTTGTAGCGGACGGGGATGCACTGCACGCGGGCCCGCTCGCCCCGCCCGTCGACGAGCAGTTCGCCCTCCACGATCTCCTGCCCCCGCCACGACCGGGCCACGGCGGGGCGGTCCTCGGCGGTGACCACGGCGCCGACGAGGTCTTCGCGGTGGAGGGTCTGGCCGGTGGTGGGGCGCATCTGGCCGAAGACCACGAAGGTGTCGTCGGTGTCGGCCACCGGCACGAAGAGGAGGAGGTCGGCGAAACAGAGGTCGGCCAACATGCCCCACGACGCCATCAGGCGCTGGAGGTGGGCGAGGGCGCCGGGGTCGAGGGTGGTCTGTTGGGCGAGCTCGGCGGGGGTGCTCATAGCGCCACCTGCGTGGGGCGACGGCGGTCGTAGGCCTGGAGCGAGTCGTAGCCCGCGGCGTCGAGCAGGGCCCGCAGGTCGGCGCTGCGGTCGGCCACGGTGGCCACGTCGTGAGCGTCGGAGGCGGTGGTCACGGGCACGCCGTGGTCCTTGAACCGGGCCAGGAGCGGCGGGGCCGGGTAAGCCTCGTCGACCGGCTTGCGCCAGCCCGCCGAGCTCACCTCGGCGGCCATGCCCGTGCGGGCGGCCGCTTCGGCCATGCGGTCGTAGAACTCGTCGGGTGTGCGGTGGATCCGGCCCGTGACCTTGCACAGATCAGGGTGCGCCAAGACGTCGCAGACCCGGCTGTCGGCCAGCTCCTCCAAGGCCTCGGTATAGGCACGCCACACGTCTTCGATGGCGCGAGTGTCCCATTCGGCGGCCACGGCCGGGTTGTCGTAGTCGTCGAAGCCCCAGGCGCCGATCCAGTGCACGGACCCGAGCAGGACGTCGAAGGGGTAACCGTCGAGCAGGGCGGCCACCTTGTCCATGCGCCCGGCGTAGTGGTCGACCTCCAGGCCCAGCACGACGGGCAGGCCCGCCGCCTTGGCCTCGAGCACAACGCTCACGTAGAGGTCGAGGTCGGCGTGCGCATGCTCGGCCCAGTAGGCCGCCATGGTGCGGCGCAGGGTGGGGTCGGGGTCGTCGTCCCAGAAGCCCGACAGGACGGCGTCGGCCTGGGCGAAGCGGAAGAGGTGCTCGGTGACGGCGATCTGGCTGACGCCCTTGGCCTGGGCCTGCTCGCAATAGGCGGCCAGGTGGTCGAGCGTGGGGCCGGTGCTCGCCTGGCCGTGGGGCCACAGGTGGAGGTGGTAATCGAGCACCGGAACACTCTACGAGGGGCAATCGGGGGTGCCGATTTCTCAGCAACCCATGCGTTCGGCCGATATGGCATCGCCTGTACCATGAGAAACGTCTAAAGCCCTGCTCACAGGCAGAGCGGCAACAAGGGGGGCGGGTCCCGGCGAACCCGCGCTGCGCTTCGGCGCTTGCTCACATCACAACACACACGAGGTTCCCGGATGACACGTCCTGAGTTGCACGCGGCAACGACCGGCACCACACGCCGTCGCATGGCTCTCTTCGCCATGCTGGCGCTGCTTGTAGGCGTCATCCCCATGGCTCGCGCCGTGCGCGCCGACGCCGACACAGTGGAAGTGGCCTACAGCGTGAAGGTGAGCGACGCCACCGCCACCGAAGGCAACAGCGGGCAGAAGACGGTGACCTTCACACTGACGCTGACGCCGGCGGCCGTCACCGACGTGGTCGTCAACTACAACACCGACGACGCTGAGTGGCAGAGCGGGACACAGGCGGTCGCCACGGCGGGGAGCGACTACCAGTCGAAGTCGAGCAGCGTGACGTTCAACGCCTCGAACCCCACCACCCGCAACATCTCCGTCACGCTGTTGGGCGACACCATCCCCGAGCCCAACGAGATCTTCGACGTGGTGGCCGCCGTCCAGGGCGGCACCAGCACAGACCGCGGCACAGGCACGATCGTCAACGACGACGCTGCACCGCCGTCGATCCGCATCGCCGACCTGAACAAGGCCGAAGGCGACAGCGGTTCGACCACCTTCGGGTTCACGGTCACCCGCGACGGCGACACGTCGCAGCCGGTCGACTTCACCTGGCGGACGCAGGACGACACTGCGCTCGACAGTGCCTCTTCCGCCTCGGGCGGCGACTACAACCCCGTCACCACCGCCGCCGGGCAGATTCCCGCAGGCCAGACGACCACGGTCGTCAACGTGACGGTCTTCGGCGACACCGAGATCGAGCGGAACGAAACGTTCGTCGTGGAGATCCTGCAGTCGGCCAACGCAGGCGTCAGCGACGCCTCGGCCAAGGGCACGATCATCGACGACGACGACGTCGTCCTCCGCTTCAAGGACACCGTGGTGGGCGACGAGAAGGCGACAGTCGGCGGCGTCGAAACTGGAGGCCCACACCCCGGCAACTCCGAGAGCGGCGCCACCCGGACGTTCACAGTCGAGATCGCCGACGGCGAAGAGAGCGGCCAGACCGTCACGGTCGACTACGACACCAAGAACGACACCGCGATTGCCCCGGGCGACTACACAGCCAAGGCAGGGACACTCACGTTCGTGCCCGGCGACAAGGAAGAAGACATCGTCGTCAACGTCAACGACGACAACCTCCCCGAAGCCACCGAGGAGTTCCTCGTCGAGTTGAGCGACCCGGTCAACGCCACGCTCGGTGCCGACGACACGGCCAAGGGCCGCATCGCCGACAACGACACCACGAACCCCAACCTCGACGTCAGCAACGCTCGGGCCAACGAGCCCGACACGGGCACAACGCCGGCCACCTTCAACCTTTCGTTGAGCTTCGAAAGCGGCCAGGCCATTACCGCTAACTACGCCACCGTCGCCGGCACTGCCACGTCGCCCGCCGACTACACCCACACGACAGGCACAGTGACATTCGCCGCCGGCGAGACGCTCAAGACAGTGACGGTCCCGGTAGTCGGCGACACCACGGCCGAGGGCAACGAGAAGTTCAAGCTCGACATCACCTCGGTAACGACCAACAACGCCACCGACAACTGCCTGTCGTCGTCCGACGACTGCGGCACCGGCACGATCGTCGACGACGAGACAGTGACGTTGTCGATCCTCGACTCCTCGGCCACGGAGGGCAATCCGCCGGCCATGAACTCGATGGCGTTCAGCGTGGTGCTCTCCACAGCGCTGGCCCAGGACGTCAAGGTCGAGTACCACACGGAGGACGGCACCGCTCGCGCTTCCGAGGACTACACCACCGAGGACTCGGAGATCACCATCGAGGCCGGTGAGACCGAGGGCCTGATCGAGATCCCGATCACGGCCGACACGTTCGGCGAGCCCACCGAGACCTTCACCGTCGTGCTCGACCGCTCCGACGTGGCGACGATCCAAGACGGCACGGCCGTTGGTGAGATCAACGACAACGACAGCTCCGTGCCGACGGTGTCGATCGCCGACGCCTCCAACGCCGAGTCCGGAGACATGAGCTTCACGGTGACGCTGACCGGCACCCCGAATCCGGCGGGCACAACGGTGAACTACGCCACGACCCCGGGCTCTGCTACGGCGCCTGCGGACTTCGCTTCGGAAACCGGCTCGGTCACACTGACCGCCACAAAGACGACCGACACCATCGTCATCGACGTCACCGACGACACCATCGACGAGACCGCCGAGTCCTTCACGGTGACACTGTCGAACCCGTCGAACGGCACCATCGACGACGGTGAGGCCACCGGCACGATCACCGACAACGACGGACCGTCGGTGGCCATCACCGACCAGACCGTCACCGAGGGCAACGCCGGCACCACCAACGCCGTGTTCACCGTGTCGATCACGGAGGCGAGCGTCGAGCCCATCGACGTCGACTACGCAACTGCGCACATCGACACCGAGGACGGCGACTACACGCCGACGAGCGGGACGCTGACGTTCCCGGCCGGGAGCACGGCTTCGCAGACAGTGACCGTCCCCGTCACCGGCGACCTTGAAGACGAGCCCAACGAAACGTTCAAGGTGGCGTTGACCCTCGATGACCCCTCGCGGGCGACGCTGGGCAAGGCCGACGGCATCGGCACGATCATCGACAACGACGGCCCGGCGATCTCCATCGCTGACGCGGCTCCGGTGACCGAAGGCCTGTCCGGCACGACAAACGCAGTATTCAACGTGACCATCTCGGACGACAGTGAGCAGGTCGTCACCGTCGACTACACCACCGTCGACCAGACGGCGACAGCGACGGCGCCCGGCGACTACAACGCCACGACAGGCACACTGACGTTCCCGGCCTCCTCGACGACCGCCCAGACAGTCAACGTTCCGGTCAAGGGCGACAACATCGACGAGGAGAACGAGACCTTCAAGGTCGTCCTCAGCAACCCGCAGAACGCCAACCTCGCCGACGACGGTGAAGCCACCGGCACCATCAACGACGACGACGGCGAGCCGGCCCTGTCGATCGGAGACCAGTCGGTGACCGAGGGCGACACCACTGCGGTGCCGGCAACGCTGACGGCCACGCTTTCGAGGCCCAGCAGCAAGACAGTGACCGCCAACTACACGACGGCCAACGGGACCGCCACGGCCCCCGGCGACTACACCGCCAAGTCCGGTACAGTCACCTTCGCCCCTGGTGAGACGACGAAGAACGTCACAGTGCTGGTGGCAGGCGACACCGCCATCGAGAACAACGAGACGTTCTTCGTCGACCTGAGCACGCCGACCAGCGCCACCATCCTCGATGCCCGAGGCCAAGCCACCATCGTCGACAACGACGCACCGGCCGGCTCCAACCAGGGCTACTGGATGACGGGCCGTGACGCCGGCATCTTCGCCTTCGGCAACGCCAAGTTCCACGGTTCCATGGGTGGCCAGCCGCTCAACCAGCCGATCGTGGGCATGGCGTCCACGCCCTCGGGCAACGGCTACTGGCAGGTGGCCTCCGACGGCGGCATCTTCGCCTGGGGCGATGCCACCTTCTACGGCTCGAAGGGCGGCCAGCCGCTCAACAAGCCGGTAGTCGGCATGGCCTCGACCGCTGACGGCGGCGGCTACTGGCTGGTGGCTTCCGACGGTGGCATCTTCACCTTCGGCAACGCAGGCTTCCACGGCTCCAAGGGCGGCCAGTTGCTGAATAAGCCGATCGTCGGCATGGCTGCGACCCCCTCGGGCAATGGCTACTGGATGGTCGCCTCCGACGGCGGCATCTTCAGCTTCGGCGATGCCACCTTCTACGGCTCCACGGGCGGCTCGCCGCTGAACCAGCCCATCGTCGGCATGGCGGCTACGCCGGACGGCGGCGGGTACTGGATGGTGGCTTCCGACGGTGGCATCTTCACCTTCGGCAACGCTTCGTTCTACGGGTCGACCGGCGGACGTAGCCTCAACGGCGCCATCGTGGGCATGGGCCGCACGCCGACGGGCACGGGCTACTGGCTGGCCGGTTCCGACGGTGCGATCTTCGCCTTCGGCGACGCCAAGCCGCTGGGGTCGATGGCGGGCAAGCCGCTCAACGCCCCGATCGTCGGCATCGCAGCCCATCCCGGCTGACGCCGCCGGTTACTGCACTGAAAGAGGCCGGGCCTTCGGGCCCGGCCTCTTTCGCGTCAGGCGCGGCGGACGAGGGTGACGCCGTCGCGGATGGTGAGCTGCACGCACACCACCCGGGGGTCGTTGCGGACGTGGTCGTTAAAGGCCCGGATGGCCACGGTGTCGTCGCTGGTGTCGTCGGCGTCGAGCACCTGGCCGCTCCACAGCGTGTTGTCGACCACCACGATCCCCCGGTCGGCCAGCTTGGGCAGCACGGCTTCGTAGTAGTCGAGGTAGCTGGTCTTGTCGGCGTCGACGAAGACGAGGTCGAAGGGGCCGTCGAGGGTGGCGATGGTGTCGAGCGCCGGGCCCTCCCGGACCTCGATACGGTCGGCATAGGGACTGGCCGCAATGTGGCGCCGAGCGACGGCCACGGCGACGGGGTCGAGGTCGCAGGTCACGATGCGCCCGTCGGGCGACAGCGCGGCGGCCATCGACAGCGATGAGTACCCGGTGAACGTCCCGATCTCCAGCACCCGCCGCGCCCCCGAGACGAACACCAGCATCTCGAGGAACCGGCCTTCAAGTGCCCCCACCATCATCTGCGGCGAAGGCACGTCGGCGTTCGTCTCGGCGGCCAAAGCCTGCAGGTACGGCGGAGGCGGCGTGGTATGGGCCTCGGCGTACTCCTCGATGCCCGCTTTGACGATGGGGATCATCCCCACCTTCTACCAGGTGGTCGGGTCAGCGCCTCCGAAATTTGGAGGTCGACCACGAACGATCGACGATCGAGACTGCCCGTGCCCCTTCGCTGATGCGGATCCGCACCACCACCCGATTGTTTCTGTCGTTCGACTCGTGCAGCCGGTTGGACGGGTCCATCGTCACCACCAGCGCGTAGTCGCCGTCGGCGATGCCCGGCAGCCGGAAGTTCTGGCCTTCGAGGTCGGCCGAATAGATATCGGCGTAGCCGGGCGAGATGCCTTGCCGGACGGGATTGCAGACGTTGTAGAACCGCACCGGGGAGGCGTCGGGCCGCACGGCTGTGGAGTCGATGAGACAGAACGACACCTTCTCGCTGACGGCGATCAGGCCCCGTCTCGAGAAGTCGGGCAGGCCCCGACGGGTGAAGCGGCGCAGCTCGTAGTCGGCGAAGTCCTCGTAGTGGAAGTGTGTGTGCTCGTCGTGCCAGGTGAAACCGCCGACCTGCTCCTGCTCGCGGCACACGTAGGGCGCCCGCCACGACACGCACTGCGAGACCGACGAGGCGGTGATGTTCCGCGGGTCGTCGGCCGTCAACTCCACCGGCACGGTGCCGAGGTTCTGCGAGAACGTGTCGAAGTACATGATCGGGTCGCCGTCGTAGAATGTCGAGGTCGCCTGGTCGAACAGCACCTCGGGTGCGATCGACACCTCTGTGACGTCGGGGACGAGGTCGGGGTATGTCCGCCCCGGGTCACCAAGGACACCGTCCAACCCGTCGTCGGCGCCGGCGGGGCCCACGGCGACCACCACGAACGCCAGAGCGGCGAGCAGCGCGAAACGTGGCCTGCGCGCCAGTCGAAGAAACGATCCCCCCACTTGTCTCCTCCCCAGGAAACGAAGACTCACCTTGGAGGGTACGGACCCCGAGCCCGGCCCTGGGTCCCTCATTCGGGTGAGTACTACGTCACCCGGATGACACGTTGCCCGAGCCCCACACCTGCTCCCCCAGGCGGAGCAGGCCCCCGAGGTCGTAGATGTCGGTTTCGAAGTACGGCACCGACGCCACCACCTCGGGCCCGACCGCCAGCTCCATGCGCTGTTCGGCTTCGCGCTGGGCCACCACTTGGAAGCGCAGGAAGCTCTCGGCCACCTCGACCAGCACCCGCTCGACCTGCTCGGGCTTGCCCAATCCGTCGGCCAGTTGCGCGGCGACGGAGGCGGCGTTTTTCTGCATGCGCGTGGCCAGGGTCGCCGCTGCCTCGTCGAGCAGGTACGCAGGCAGCACCTTGTTGAGCACGACGGCGCCGAGGTTGAACTTCTTGTCGCCCAGCACCTCGATGAAGTACTCGGCCTCGTGCAGCGGCGCCGCCTCCAACGTGCTGACGACCACGAACGTGGTGCGCTTGTCGTGCAGCAGCCGCGTCACCGCTTCGGCCCGCTTCACGAACCCGGGCGCCATCGTCTGGAACAGGCCGAAGAACTCGGCGATGTCCTCCAGGAACTCGGTGCCGAGGATGCGGTCGGCCACCGTGTAGAAGGGCTTGGAGGCGAAGTTCACGATGCGCGACCGGTACGGCGCCGTGAGCAGGCGCAGGAAGCGGCTGGAGAAGAACTCCGCCATGCGGTCGGGCGCTTCCAGGAAGTCGAGGGCGTTGCGGGTCGGCGGCGTGTCGACCACGATGAGGTCGTAGGTGCCTTCGCTGTGGAGCTCGTACAGCCGCTCCATGGCGATGTACTCGTGGCTCTGCACGAAGCGGCCGCTGATGTTCTCGTAGAGCTTGTTGTCGAGGATGCGCTGCGCGGTGGCGGCATCGGGGGCGTGGCGGTTCACCAATGCGTCCCACGACTGCTTGGTGTCGAGCATGGCCGCCCACAGCTCGCCGCGGCACTCGACGCCCGCCTTGGTGAACTCTTCGGGCGGCACCTGCTTGGCCACGTTGCCGAACCCTTCGAGGCCGAGGGCGTTGGCCAGGCGGCGGGCGGGGTCGACGGTGAGCACCAGCACCCGACCGCCGTGGCGGCTGGCAGCCATGGCGGCCAGCGCGGCAGCGGTGGTGGTCTTGCCCACGCCGCCGGAGCCGCACGACACCACGATCTCCTTGGCCGCCAAGAGCTGCTCGAGCGTCGCCATCAATAGCCCAATTCCTGGCCCAAGGATTCGGCGATCTGGTGCGACGAGCGCAGCCCGTGCGACCGGGCGAAGAGGTACGGCACGTAGAGCAGCGGCACGTCGACGTTGGCGCGCAGGTGGTCGAGGTGGGCGGCCCGGGTGCGGCGCAAGGTGACGGCCAGGCGGGCGGCTTCGAGGACGGGCTCGACGTCGCCGCCCACGGCCTCGCCGAGCCGCGCCGCCTGGTCGGGCTGCGACAGCTTGTCGAACACCGCTTCCTCGCCGCGACCGAACAGCTCGGGCAGCACCCGGTTCACCACCACAGCCGCCAGGTCGACGTTGGTCTCGTGTTCGATACGCTCGGCCAATTCGATCGTCTCGTTGACCGGCATCTCCTCCGGCGTGGCCACGATGACGAGGCCGGTACGTTCGGCGTCGCCCAGGATGTCGAGCATCCAGTGCGTCTGCTGGCGGACGAGCCCGACCTGCACGAGCTCGTTGATGGCCTGCGGCGCGGCCAACTGGCCCACGATGTGGCCGGTGGCCACGGCGTCGACGACGACGAGGTCGTAGTGCTCCTCGCGCACCTCGTAGGTGAGCTTGCCGACCGTGAGGATCTCCTTCACCCCGGGCGCGGCGGTGGCCACGAACTCGAAGATGCGCGCCAAGGGCCCGATGCGGGCCATCAGCGGCAGCTTGAGGTGAAGGCTCAGGTACTCCTTGAGCGACTCCTCGGTGTCCATCGACATGGCGAAGAGGTTGGGCTGGAGCTCACGCGGTTGGAACCCGGTGGGGCCCGTCTCGAAGAAGTCGGCCAGGTTGCCCTTGGCGTCGACCTCGCACAGCAGCGTGCGCTTGCCCTGCTGGGCGGCGAGCAGCGCCAAGGCGGCGGCCACCGTGGTCTTGCCGACGCCGCCCTTGCCCGTGACGAACAGCAGGCGGCGGTCGAGCAGGTCGGTCACGTCCTACTGGACGCCGAAGCCGACCCGTCGCTCGTCGCCGGGGCTACCGATCTCCACGTAGGCGAGGCGGGCGGCAGGGACGCCGACCCGGCGGCCTCGGCGGTCGGTGACCCAGAGGACGCCTTCCTGCGTCGACAAGGCCTCCTCGACCTGGGCGGCGAGCGCGTCGTGGTCGGTGTCGTCGGACAGCTCCACCTCGATCTCCCTCGGGGTGTGGATGACACCGATACGGACGTCCACGCGCTACTCCTCTCGCTCGGGGGGGTCGCCCTCGTACGCTTCTGCGGCGGGCGTTGCCGCCATCGTAGGCGCCTCCACGGGCTCCGGTTCCCAGTGGCCCCAGCGAGGGCTCTTGCGCACCACCGTGAGGTGCCAGACGCAGATGGCGATGGTGATGATGGCCGTCACCTGGCTGCCGGTGAGGGTGTCGCCGAGCATGCGCTTGTCTTCTCGCAGGAAGTCTTCGATGACGCGCTGCACGCCGTACCAGGCGCCGAAGACGGTGATGAGGAAGCCGTCGTAGCGCTTTGTGCGGCGGAGGCGGAGGAGGACGAAGAGGAGGAGCGACGTCATGAGGAAGTCGTAGAGGGCGGTCTGGTGCACGATGTCGCCCAGACAGGGCGAGGCGGTTTCGACATCGGGGGGCGGGCAGCGGTAGCCGAGGAAGAAGTCGGTGGGCTTGCCCAGGTGGTCGGCCACGATGAGGTCGCCGATGCGGCCGATGATCACGCCGAGGGCCATGCCGGGGGCGGCGGCGTCCATCAGTTTCCAGAAGTCGAGCTTCTTCTTCTTCATTTGCGGGAGGGCGAGGATGATCGCCCCGAAGAAGCCACCGAGCAGGGAGATGCCGCCCTTCCACACCTTGAAGACGTCGAGCACGCTCTCGTACTCGCCGGCGTGGTTGACGACATAGGCAAGGCGGGCGCCGATGATCGACCCGATGGCGGCCCAGGTCAGCAGGGAAAAGATGTCGTCGTCGCTGTAACCGTGCTTGCGGGTGGTAGGCAGCAACAGGCGGGCGCCGAGGAGAAAGCCGACGGCGATGCCGATCCCGTGCGGGGAAATGGACAGGGGCCCGATGTCGATATGGACGAGCGGGTCGTAAGAGATGGCGGCAAGCACGAAGCCCATTCTTGTCACACCTGGTCGGTAGCGTGGGGTGGGTGGACTTCGTGGTTGCGCATCAGGGTTTGTCGGTCGGCTCCGCGCCACATCGGGTGCTGGAGCGGGGGGCCCGGGAGGAGTGGGAGCACGAGTGGCTGGCGCCGGGCGCGACCCGTGGCATCGGGGCGGGGAACCGGGCGGTGGGCGAGGAGCCGGATCCCTACCGCACGTGCTTCGAGCGTGACCGTGACCGCATCCAGCACGCCCGGCCCTTCCGGCGGTTGGCGGGCAAGTGCCAGGTGTTCATCGCGCCCGACAACGACCACCTGCGCACGCGGCTGACCCATGCCATCGAGGTGGCGCAGGTGGCTGTTTCCATTGCCCGGCCTGCGCGATTGAACGTGGCGCTGACCGAGGCCGCGGCGTTGGCGCACGACTGCGGACACGGGCCCGCGGGGCACGCCTCGGAGGAGGCGCTGTCGCCGTTCTTGGAGGGTGGCTACCACCACGCGGTGTACGGGGCCGACGTGGTGCTGAGCGAGCTCAACCTGTGCGCGGAGACGTTGGATGCGGTGCGCAACCACTCCTGGAACCGGCCTGCGCCACTGACGCCCGAGGGCGAGGTGGTGGCGTGGGCCGATCGGATCGCCTACGTGTGCCACGACTTCGAAGACGCCGTGCGGGCAGGCATTGTCGGGGTCGACGACCTGCCCGGTGAGGCGGCCGAGGTTGTCGGCGTCGGCCGGTCGGCGCAGCTGGGCGGGTTCATCGCGGCGATGGTGGAAACGATCGAAGCGACGGGACGGGTAGGCATGCGGGCGACGGAGGCGGCGGCGTTGGACGCGTTCCGGGCCTTCAACTTCGAACGCATCTACCTGCGGCCCGAAGCGGTGCGCCAGGCCGAGTCGGTGATCGAACTGCTCCGGGCGCTGACCGATTGGTACATCGCCCACCCCGTGGAGGCGGGCGACGACCCAGTGGCGTCCGCCGTCCGCCACGTCAGCGGCATGACCGACCGCTACGCCTTTCGCAAGGCCGTCGACCACCTGGGCTGGGACCCGGCCAAGCTGCCGCGGGGCGCGTAGGCGGGACTGCCGCAGGGGCACTTCACGGGGTCAGAGCGGCTCCCATCGAAGCTCGAGGGAGAAGCGGCGGGGGTCGGTCCCCTCCGCTGTGATGCGGGGGCAATGCAGGCGGCCGCGCAGGCCCCCGTCCTTGATCTCGGCTGTGCAGGGCTCGGCCCGTCGGAGGAACGACTCCGGCTCACGGTTGGGCGCCCAGAACTCCACGCGGATGCTGGAACGCTCGCGCGGTGTCCCGGTGCGCTGGGCCACTTCCTGCTCCTTCACTGTGTCCTCGGCCGAGCCTGGGCGGATCTCGTAGCGGCCGTCGCCGCGGAAGGGGATGAGGGCGAACCCCGCCTTGGCCTTGCTGTCGCCCGCTTCGATCAGGTCCACCGGCTCCACGCCGAGCAACGAGGAGGAGCTCGACTCGCTCGGCGCCATGACGATCACTTTGGTGCGAACGGTGCGGGTGACGTCGAACTCGAGGTCGCCGCGCAGCACGGTGGTGAGCTTGAGGTCGAGCTCGGCGTCGCGGGGCTCGATCTTGGGCTTGGCGTCCGAGCCTCGGTTGCACCCAGCCGCCAACGTGGCCAAAAGGGCGGCGGAGGCGAGGAGGGCGGCGGGGCGCTTCAACACGACTCCCCCGCTCCGAGCACGCGCAGCGTGAGGTCTGTGGCGCCCTTACGACGCTGGTCGCCCGCCTGGGTGTGGACGGTGGCGGTGCCGGGGGCCGGCGGTGCCTTCCATCGGTAGGTCACCATGCCGTCCTCCCGAGCCACGCCTGCGTGGCGGGTGTCGTGGTTGTACCCGTCGGCGTACATAGCCATGACGATGGCGCCCACCCAGGGCTCGAGGTAAAAGGTCAGGCTCACCTCTTCGCCGGGTCGCACGCAGGCAGGCGTGATCGTGACGCGGTAGGTCCAGTGCTCCGTGGGCATGGGGGGCGGCGGCGGCACATCGACGAACATCGTGGTCGTTGGCGCTGCGGCTGCCGGCGTCGACGTGCCGCCGGTAGCCCGTGCGGGCGAAGATATCGGCACATTGTCCTTGCCGCTCCCGCCGTCGAGTGAGGTATCGGGCGCAGACGAGGCCGTCTCCTCGGTGCGGTTGCCGGCGACCAGGGCGATGTCCCCGAGCAGGATGACGGCGATGGCGACGGCCAGCACGACGATCTGTCGCCGGTCGAAAACCGTCTCCCGGTACAACCTGGACGCCATGCGACTCCCCCGAGCTTGGACCGCGCCAGCCCCAGCCGACGCGGTGTCGACCTCTAGGGTACCGAGCTCGAGCCGCGCCGCTTGCCGCCCCATCGGGTGATATTTCGTGTCGCCCGACTTGGCTTTGTCACCCGTCGGTCGGATCCTGCCCGTTGGGGCCCCCCGCACCTGCGTCTCCGCCGTCTCGTTAGTCGCCCTTGGCGATTGGATCGCCTTCCACTGCGTCGGGTACTCGTGCTGGTGCTCCACGACCATTCGCACCGCCCGCTCCCGCACCTCGGGCGGGTACGGCGGCCGACCCCTCTTCGACTCTGAAACCGCTCCATCCTCGCAAGGCAAGGAGCAGTCATCAGACCTGGGGCGGTTCAGTTGGTCGGCCCAGCCATATGACCAAACAAGCTTCGCAACGATAACAGGTACGGACAGCATCTACTTTCGAAGTGAAGCTTGCCGTACTCGCAGCCTCGGACTCAAGCGCCAACCTGGGGCCGCCCGAAGAGAGGCGACCCCAGGCCCCACAGCGCAATAACGGCTGCTACGGCAGCGGGGGATTCTTCACGATGTAGTTGCCTTCACCAGCGATGGTGAAGTTGTTTGCGGTCTTCCCGGCGCAGCTGTTGGTCGTGGAAGGAGGAGGTCCCACTGTGACGTTGGGCACGGAGACGACCTCGGCCGTCACCTCGCCCTGCACCTGCCCGCCTCCGACCTTTGTGCCTTCGATCTTGAGCACCAGGATGCCAACGCCCTGGCCCCAGAATGTGACGTTGTATACCTGCGTTCCGCGGCGGATTGTGGCCGTCCCCTTGATGAGGCTGAGGTCGCAGTAGCCGTCGACCCTGCCGCTCGCGGTGATCGTGCACGCACCTGTTGTCGCCGGCGCCTTGGGGGCCTTGCCGACTGTGGCGTTGGCCCCTGTGCAGACGGCTGCGGTGAATGTGAAGGCAACCGACTGCCCACCGGGATCGACGTTTGCCTTCGGTGTGTCCTTGAGCCCGTTCTTTGTTGTTGT